>CALACD010000001.1 GCA_937890445.1 uncultured Acidimicrobiia bacterium
AGCGGGCTGCCGTCCGGAGGGCCCGGCGGCCACTCCCCGGTCTCGAGGAAGTGTGAGATGCGGTTGCTTCCCATCAGTTCGATCTTGGGCAGCGTGCCGTGGGCCGACACCTCGTCGGTGTACCGTTCGAGCTGCTCGGTCAGGCGGGTCGCCACCTCGGGGGGCAGGTTGCGGGCGATGATGGCCTCACCCAGTTTCTGCATGGCGGTCGCGAGCCGGACCATTTCGATGGGTTGGCCGGTCGAGGGCTGGGCTCGGTCGTCGGCCGGGTGGTGCGAGGGTGCATCGGATGCTGGTGACGTCACACCGTGACCGTAACTGGCTCGATCCCTGTCGAACAGCCAAGATTCCCAGATGCCTCCCACGCCCTACCAGGTCTATGCGGTCAAGTACGGTGAGAACTCGGCGCCGAGGGCTCGCCTGTTCATCGACGGTGGCGGCGACGACCACGAGTCGATCATGGACATGGACTTCTTCGTCTGGGCCATCATCGGCGACGAGCGCACCTGGGTGGTCGACACGGGCTTCTCGGGCACGGACGCCGCCCAGCGGAACCGTCGACTGGTGCGGCCGGTGGCCGAAGCCCTGGCCACCGTCGGGGTCGACGCGGCCACGGCGACGGATGTGATCATCACCCACCTCCACTACGACCACGTGGGGGGTGCCGAGCAGTTCCCGATGGCACGCTTCCATCTGCAGGACGCCGAGATGGCCTACGCCACCGGTCGGCACATGACCAAGAGCGCGTTCGGTCACGCCTACACCGGGGAACACATTGCGGGGATGGTCCGCAATGTCTTCGATCAGCGGGTCGTGTTCCACGACGGGGACGAGGACTTGGCACCCGGGTTGTCGGTCCACCTGATCGGGGGCCACACGCTGGGCCTCCAGGTAGTGCGCGTCTGGACCGAGGTCGGCTGGCTGGTGTTGGCGTCGGACTCGACTCACTACTACGAGAACATGAACGACGCTCGGCCCTTCTCGATCGTCCACGACGTCGGGGCCATGATCGCGGGTTACGACCGGTTGAGAGAGCTGGCCGACGACCACGCCAACATCGTTCCCGGTCACGATCCGCTCGTGTTCCAGTACTATCCCCCTGCCGCGACCGGACTCGACGGCATCGCCGTTCGGCTCGACGGAGGAAGAGCATGACGCTGGCAGGAATCCGAGTACTGGAGCTGGGCGAGATGGTGTCGGCTCCCTACGCCACCAAGCTGATGGCCGATCTCGGCGCAGACGTGATCAAGGTGGAGCCGCCAACGGGCGACCGAGCCCGGTATCGAGGACCGTTTCGGGGCGAGGTCGATCTCGATGCCAGCGGCCTCTTCCTCGGCGTCAACACGAACAAGCGTTCGGTGGTCGTCGTCGACGGCGCCGATCTCGAACCGCTGATCGCCGAGGCCGACATCCTGGTCACCAACTTCTCGACAGCCCGACTGGCAGCGCTCGGCATCGATCTCGACGCGTTGCACGCCGCTCGCCCCCGCCTGGTGATCTGCTCCATCACCCCGTTCGGCCTGACCGGCCCCTACGCCGGTTTCGTGGCCGAGGAGATCACGGTGTCTCACGCCGGCGGATGGGCCTATCAGTGTCCGGGCGCTTCTCCCGAGGACGACCAGCCCCCTCTCAAGGTGTTCGGCCACCAGACCGGCTTCCAGTCCGGGATGGCGGCGGCCATGGTCAGCCTTGCCGCCTTCGACAAGGCTGAGCACACCGGCATCGGTGACCTGATCGACTTCAGCGCGATGGCGCACACCGTGGGCATGTTGGAGGCAGCCTTCATCGCCGGGAGCTACACCGGGGACAACCCGAGCCGACTCGGGTCCCGCCTCCTCCAGCCCTGGGGCATCTTTCCCTGCCTCGACGGGCTGGTCTTCCTGGTTTGCGTGGAGCAGGACCAGTGGAGCCGATTGGTCGAGTTCATGGGCAGGCCGGAGTGGACCGAGATGGGCCTCTTCGACACCAACGAGCTACGGGGCGACAACGAGGATCTGCTGAGCCTCTACATCAGCGAGTGGACGGCCCAGCACACCGTCGACGAACTCTGGCGGGAGGGACAAGCGAGGCGCATCTGTTTCGCACCCGTGCAGACCATGGCCGACATGCAAGGCCAACCGCATCTGGAGGAGCGAGGCTTCGTGGTCGAGGTGGAGCATCCGGTCGCCGGTTCGATCGCTCACCTGGGCGCACCGTTCGTCGACTCCGAGCGCCGATGGGGCCCTCTCCGGCCTGCGCCGGTCCTGGATCCCGAAGCCCGCCCTCGTTTCGGTCCGGTTCGCGCCGCGCCATCGTCGCCCGGGCGATCTCGCCCCGGTCCGAGCGGCGACTCTCGTCCCCTCGAGGGCGTACGGGTACTCGATCTCTCCTGGGTCTGGGCCGGGCCGTACTGCGGCATGCACCTCGGTTTCCTGGGCGCCGAGGTCATCAAGATCGAATCGGCACAACGGCCCGGACTCGGCCGACGTCTCGCCATCTATCCACCCGACCTCGAACCGTCGCTCAATGCCTCGGCCTATTTCAATCAGTGGGATCAGGGCAAGCTGAGCTGCGAGCTGGACTTGTCGGAACCGTCCTCGATCCGGATCATCGAACAGCTCGTGGCCGACAGCGACGTGGTGTTGGAGAACTTCGCCACCGGGGTCATGGACCGCCTCGGGTTGTCGTACGAGCGATTGTCGGCCATCAATCCCGAGATCATCGTCGCATCGATCTCGGGTTACGGCAGCACGGGTCCTCTGGCCTCCTTCATGGGATACGGGCCGACGACCGGTCCGCTGAGCGGTCTCACGTCGTTGACGGGATACGCCGGTGGCCAGCCTCGAGAGCTCGGGATCGCCGTCGGCGATCCGACGGCCGGCATCACGGCCGGGTTCGCCATCGCGGCCTCGTTGGTGTCACGACGAGCGACGGGACGCGGGGCCTACGTCGACGTTTCCCTCTGGGAGGGGACGGCCAGCAACGCCATCGAGGGATGGATGGCGCACGTCCTGACGGGCACGCAGCCGGATCGTATGGGCAACCGTGACGAGTCCATGGCACCCCACAACTGTTATCGGGCGCTCGGTGACGACGAATGGGTGTCGATTGCGTGCGCCGACGAGACGCAGTGGCGGGCCCTGGCCGAGGTGATCGGATCGGGTCTGGGAGACGATGCGCGCTTCGTCGATCGTGCTGGGCGCAAGCAGCACGAGGACGAGCTCGACGCCCTCATCACCCAGTGGACGCGAACGCATGACCGTTGGCTGATCACGGAGGCATTGCAGGCCGTCGGTGTCCCTGCCTTCGCGTCGATGAGCCCGCTCGACCTGCTGGTCGATC
>CALACD010000002.1 GCA_937890445.1 uncultured Acidimicrobiia bacterium
GCGTTGGAGCTGTTCGCACGCGGTGCGAAGACAGCTGCCGACGCCGGGTTCGTTCTGGCCGACACCAAGTACGAGTTCGGCCTCGATCCCGATGGGGAGCTGTTGCTGATCGACGAGGTCCACACGCCGGACTCGTCACGCTTCTGGGCCATCGACGGTCTGGCCGAACGCCTGGCCGAGGGATCGGGGCCCGAGGGTTTCGACAAGGAGCCAGTACGGCTCGCCCTCCTTGCCGCCGGCTACACCGGCGACGGACCACCGCCTGCGCTCGATCCGTCGGTCTGGTCACAGACCTCTGACCGATACATCGACCTCTACCAACGCTTGACCGGACACACCTTCGAACCGGGGGACCACCCCATCGAAGATCGACTCCACCGCAATCTCGCTCACCTTCTCGACCATCACTCCTAGGGGACAACGTGCTCGACGCCATACCGGAACGATCAGGCCACGCAGGCGCGTTGGACGGCTCGGAGGAGATCGAACTCGATCGCCCGAAGGAGGAATGCGGTGTGGTCGGCATCTCGACCCGTGGCTCGGAAGCGGCACGACTGGCCTTCTTCGGCCTGTACGCCTTGCAGCACCGCGGCCAGGAAGCGGCCGGAATCGCGGTGTCCGACGGTCGCGCCGTTCGTCTCCACAAGGACGTTGGTCTGGTCAGCCAGGTATTCGACAGCTCTGCCCTCGAACCGCTCATCGGTGGAATGGCCATCGGGCACACCCGCTACTCGACCACCGGGTCGAGCTCGGAGCGCAATGTCCAGCCCTACGTCGTGGAGACCATGCACGGTCCGCTCGGGATCGCCCACAACGGCAACCTCGTCAACGCCGACCAACTCCGGAGCAAGCTGCTCGAGCGTGGTGCCGGTCTCCAATCGTCGTCGGACTCCGAAGTCCTGGCCTTGATGCTGGCTGCGACCGAGGGCGCGACGTGGGAGGACCGCCTGGCCAAGGTGATGCCCGAGTGGCAGGGCGCGTACTCGCTGGTCGTCATCTCCGGCACGAAGGTGATCGCGGCTCGCGACCCGTGGGGCTTCCGGCCCCTTTCCATGGGCCGACTGCCCAGCGGTGGACATGCCGTGGCATCGGAAACCGGGGCGCTGCGCACACTGAGCTGCACCGATATCCGAGAGATCGAACCGGGCGAGATCGTGGTGATGCAGGGCGACCTGGCCCGCGTTCACAGGGCCATGGAGCCCAAGGAACGGCAGGCCCGTTGTACCTTCGAACACATCTACTTCTCGCGGCCCGACGCAGTTTGGGACGGTCTCAGCGTGCATCAGGCTCGGCAGCGTCTCGGTGCCGAACTGGCGGCAGAACATCCGGTGGACGCCGATGTGGTGATGCCGGTACCGGATTCTTCGATGCCGGCCGCCATTGGCTATGCCGCCGCGTCCGGGATCACCTACAACGAGGGATTCGTCAAGAACCGTTACATCGGGCGAACGTTCATCGAGCCCACCGATGAACTCCGGCGCAGCGGGGTGAAGCTCAAGTTCAACACCCTGGAGGAGAACATCTTCGGACAACGGGTGATCATCATCGACGACTCGATCGTGCGGGGCACCACGTCCGGGCCGCTCATTCGGATGGTGCGAGAGGCCGGCGCGACCGAGGTACACGTGCGCATCACCTGCCCCCCCATTGCCCATCCGTGCTTCTTCGGTGTGGACATGGGTACCTACGAGGAACTGATTGCTCACCAGTTGGGGGTACCCGAGATCTGTGAACACATCGGAGCCGACAGTCTTGGCTTCCTCTCGGTCGAGCGGATGATGTCGGCCCTCGGTCGCGCTGACGGCTATTGCAATGCCTGCTTCACCGGGAACTATCCGATACCGGTGCAATTGTCGCTGACGGGAACCAAGCAGCGTTTCGATGGAGCGTTGGGATGAACATCCTGATCATCGGTTCCGGAGGACGAGAACACGCACTGGCCGAGGCGCTTCGAGGCGAGGGCCGGGAACTGTTCGTGTCGCCCGGAAACGCCGGGACCCGACGATTCAACGTCGACATCGACATCGCCGATCACCAGGACGTTCTCGAGTTCTGCGAGAACGAGCGTATCGATCTCGTCGTGATCGGTCCCGAGGCACCGCTGGTCGACGGCCTCACCGATGATCTCCTGGCCGCCGGTGTTGCCTGTTTCGGGCCGACGGCGGCGGCAGCCCGGCTGGAGGGCTCGAAGTCCTACAGTCGCGAGTTCGCCAGTCGGCACGGGATTCCCGGTCCCCGTTCGGCCAAATTCACCGACATCGAACAAGCCATCGCCTGGCTCGACGAGATCGGCAAACCGGTCGTGGTGAAAGCAGATGGACTGGCGTCGGGCAAGGGCGTCGTCGTTCCCGACGATCGGGTCGAGACCGAACGTGCCATCTTCGGGATGCTGTCCGGACAGTCGCTCGGCGACGTGGGCCGGACCATTGTCCTGGAGGAACGCCTGATCGGTGAAGAGCTGTCGCTGATCGGATTCTGCGATGGTTCGACTGTCAAGGCCCTGCCACCGGCCCAGGACCACAAGCGGGTGGGGGAGGGCGACACCGGGCCCAACACCGGCGGAATGGGTGCCTTCGCTCCCGTCCCCGGCGTTACCCCGGCGCAGGTGATCGAGCTCACCAACAGCTTTCTGCAGCGAGCCGTCGACGGGATGAGGGCCGAGGGGGACCTCTACGTCGGCATGCTCTACGCCGGACTGATGCTGACCGCCGATGGTCCACGGCTGATCGAGTACAACTGTCGCTTCGGTGACCCCGAGACCCAGGCGTTGCTGCCGCTACTCGAGACCGACTTGCTCGAGATCATGATGGCCTGTGTCGACGGGCGTCTCGATGAGATCACGATCGATCTTGCCGGCGGAACGGCCGCAGTCGTCGTGGTTGCGGCAGAGGGCTATCCGGGTACACCGACGACGGGTCTCGCCATCCCCGCGGTCGCGTCGGGGCGAGCTCGGATCATCCATGCCGGAACCGACTACGACGCCGACGATCGTGTGATCTCGGTCGGCGGCCGGGTACTGGGCGTCGTGGGTCAGGGGCCCGATCTCGAGAGCGCGTTGGCCGAGGCGTACACGGTCGTCGATCAACTGACGGTCGATGGTTCCGGCCTGTTCGCCCGTAGCGACATCGGCTGGCGTCACCTTCCTCGGGATGCCTACGGCGCGGCGGGCGTCTCGCTCACGGCGGGAGCGGCGACCACGGCCCGCATCGCCTCCGCGGTCAAGAGTACGCATGACGACCGAGTCGTGGCCGGGCTCGGCAGCTTCGGCGGCGTCTTCGACATCGCAGGGTTCGCCGGCATGGATCAACCGCTCCTGGTCGCCACCACCGATGGGGTTGGGACCAAGACCGTGTTGGCCGAAACGCTCGATCGGTGGGAGGGCTGCGGTGCAGACATCGTGAACCATGGCGTGAACGACGTATTGGTTCAGGGGGCGCGGCCCCTCTTCTTCCTCGACACGGTCGCATCGGCCAAGCTCGACCCCGAGATCGTGGGCCGGGTCGTGGACGGTATGGCAGAGGCCTGTCGAAACAGTGGATGTGTGCTACTCGGCGGCGAGACCGCCGAGATGCCCGACGTGTTGACCGCCGGTTCGGTCGACATCTCGGGAACTCTGGTGGGCGTGGTCGAGCGATCGAAATTGCTGCCCCGGGCCGGAATCGCACCCGGGTACAAATTGGTCGGTCTCGCGTCGTCGGGACTGCACACCAACGGCTACAGCCTCGCTCGCAAAGTGGTGGCCGAACTCGATCTTCACGATGCGCTGCCGGGAGGCGATGGCGAGTCGATCGGAGAGGCCCTGTTGGCCGTGCACCGAAGCTATCTGGGACCTCTGTCTCGCGCCCTCGAACTGGATCTGGTCGAGGGGTTGGCCCACATCACCGGTGGTGGCCTGATCGACAACCTGCCCCGCATTCTCCCCGATGACGTTGGTGCCGAGATCGACTCGTCGTCCTGGGACATGCCGCCGCTGTTCTCGTTCCTCATCGCCCGGGCCGGGCTGTCCAGTCTCGAGGCCTTCAACGCCCTGAACTGCGGGATCGGCATGGTTGTCGTCGTCGCTCCCGATCGTGTCGAAGCCCTCCAGGCCGCCATCGGCGAGCAGACCTGGGTGATCGGCGAGTTGGTCGACCGCCCGGGAGTCCACATCTCGTGACGACACGGGTGGCGGTCCTGGTGTCGGGCAACGGCAGTAACCTCCAGGCCGTCATCGACGCGTCGGAGGCAGGGGAGCTCGATATCGACATCGTGGCCGTGGTTGCCAATGTCGACGGTGCCTACGGGTTGGAACGGGCTCGGCGCCATGCCATTCCGACCGAGGTGGTGCTCCGTCACGACGATCCACGGCCGGTCTACGACCAGCGACTGGCGGAGGTCGTGGCCAGCCACCAGCCCGAACTGGTGGTGCTGGCCGGCTGGATGCGGATTCTGACCCAGGTCTTCCTCGATCGCTTCCCGGTTCTGAATCTGCACCCTGCGCTGCCGGGTATGTTTCCGGGCGTGAAGGCCATCGAGCGCGCCTTCCTGGCGTGGCAGGATGGCGACATCTCGGCAACGGGAGTGATGGTGCACTGGGTGCCCGACGAGGGGGTCGATGTCGGTCCGGTCGTGGCTCATACCGACGTGCCCTTCCTGGACGGCGATTCCCTGGAGACGTTCTCGGCTCGAGTTCACGAGGTCGAACATCGCCTTCTGGTCGACGCCATCGATCAGGTGATCTCTGGCTCTGCCCCTGGGTTCTCTGGCTCTGCCCCTGGGTTCTTCGGCTCTGCCCCTGTGAAGAAAGACCAACCGGTACTCAAATGAACGAAGAATTGTTCGACCATTTCGAAGCGCTCACCTTTGACGATGTGCTCGTTGTTCCGGGCTGGTCAGAGGTGCTCCCGGCGGAGGTCCAGACGACCACGGTGTTGGGTGGGATCGAGTTGCGGACACCGCTCATCTCTGCCGCCATGGACACCGTGACCGAGGCCCCGCTGGCGATCTCGTTGGCCCGGGAGGGTGGTGTCGGTGTCCTGCATCGAAACCTGTCCATCGAGGACCAGGCCGATCAGGTCGATCGGGTGAAGCGAGCCCAGTCGGGAATGATCGACCGTCCGATCAGTCTGCACCCGGGGGCCACCCTGGCCGACGCCGAGGAGCTGATGGGCCGCAACAAGATCAGCGGCGTGCCGATCTGTGATCCCGACGGGCGGTTGGTCGGGATCCTGACCAACCGTGATGTTCGTTTCTGTGGCGAGGGCGAGTTCGACCGGAAGGTCTCCGACTTCATGACCTCGGAAGGGCTGGTGACGGCGCCGGTCGGAACCAGTCTGGACGAGGCCAAGCAGCTTCTGCACCGTCATCGGATCGAGAAACTGCCCTTGGTCGACGAGGCAGGTCGACTCCGAGGGCTGATCACGGTCAAGGACATCATGAAGCGAATCCAGAAGCCCGATGCCACCCTCGACCCGAGGGGGCGCCTCCGTGTCGGCGCGGCCATCGGTGTCACCGACGTCGCGCAACGAGCCGAAGCCCTCATCGGTGCCGAGGTCGACTTCCTGGTCATCGACACCGCTCACGGTCACACTCGAGGCGTGATCGACGCGGTCGCCATCATCAAGAAGGGGTGGCCCGAGGTTCCCGTGATCGGTGGCAACGTCGTGACCCGCGAAGGTGTCGATGCCCTGGTCGAGGCGGGTGCCGACATGGTGAAGGTCGGAGTCGGAGCTGGGTCGATTTGCACGACCCGAGTGGTAGCCGGCGCCGGTATGCCGCAGATGTCGGCCATCTTCGAATGCGCTCGGGCCGCGCGTGAGCATCTGGTGGCCGACGGAGAGGGCAACGCCCGACCGGTTCCGATCATTGCCGATGGTGGCGTGGTCAGCTCCGGTGACATCGTGAAGGCGTTCGTGGCCGGAGCCGACGCGGTCATGGTCGGCAACGCTCTGGCCGGGGTGGACGAGGCCCCCGGCGACCTCGAGCTCGTCGACGGCGCGATGTGGAAGACCTACCGGGGAATGGGTTCGGCCGGTGCCATGAGGGGTCGGGCCGCCGATCGCTACGGCACCGCTCAGGAGGCTTCCGGTGGGGCCAAGCATGTTGCCGAGGGAGTAGAGGCTCGGGTGCGATACGCCGGTGCCCTATCCGAACTGGTCTCTCAACTGACGGGAGGGCTCCGGTCCGGGATGGGGTACGCGGGGGCCGCAACCCTCGACGATCTTCACCATCGAACCCGCCTGGTTCGCATCACGGGTGCCGGCCTGCGGGAAAGTCATCCCCACGACGTCGACGTGCTGCGAGACTGAACCGCCGGGCTCGGAACGGTCATCGTTCCCGGTTCGGCGTCTGATCTTCGGCGTCCGCTCTCGCCGATCACCTTCTGGCGTCGCTCGCCGGCGTCAGCGGCCGTCGGGACCGCCAGAAGCTAGCGAAGCGTCCGATCGAAGAGCCCCTGGACCCGTTCCCAGTGCCGCTCCGAGGCGTCTCGGACGTAGACCGGACGCTCAGCGAACGCGAATCCGTGTTCGGTGCCCGGATACCACTCGACCCGGCCTTTCGTCCCGGCCTCGGCCATCGATTTCTCGAAGGCCTCGATCATCTCAGGGGGTGCATAGCTGTCGTGCTCGGCGCATCCGACGTAGATCTCACCGGTGATCTCCGGTAGCCGCAAATGCGGCGAGTCGGCGGCATCGGTGACCAAGGCGACTCCGTGGATCGAGGCTGCCGACTTCACCCGGTCTGGATAGTCGGCAGCAATCGCAATGGTGAACGGCCCACTCATGCAATAGCCAACCGTTCCGACTCGGCTGGCATCGGCTGCCGGATCGGCATCGGCATGGGCGAAGCAGCTGCCGGCGTCGGCTGATGCCCGGGTGTTGCCGACATTTCCCATGAGCTCGAACATCCGGTCCCGGTCGCCGGTCTCGAACAGATTGAACGATCGGACGTCTCGGTAGTAGAACATCGGCGCCATGACGTAATAGCCGGCGGTGGCGAGCCGCCGACACATGTTGTGGAGTTCCTCTCGCATGCCCGGAGCATCCATCTGGAACAGGATCACCGGGTGAGGGCCGCCCTCTTCGGGGTGGACGATGAAGGTTGGCATTTCGCCGTCTGGTGTCGTGATGTCCAGCTGGTGTTCGATCATGTCGAAAAACTAACGGAGGGTGAGACTGCCGTCGATCCAGAGGGCAGAACGCGCCAGTGATGTGGGCCGCACTGGGCACCGAGATGCAAGAGCAGCGGCGGTGCGCCTCGGGGAGTTGGTCGGTACGAGTTCGGCCAGACCAGTCGAACATCGGAGCCGACTGTCCGATTTCCGCTAGTAACGAGGGTTGAGTCAAGCGAGAATGGCGGCTATGAGATCCCAGGACGCCGACCAGGCCGAGGCATGGATGGTTGCGGTGGAGAGTCGGGACGCTCGCTTCGATGGCTGGATCACGGTCGGAGTTGCCTCGACCGGCATCTACTGCCGACCCAGTTGCCCGACACCGGTCCGGCCCAGTCGCCGACACATGCGCTTCTTCCCGACGCCGGCGTCAGCTCAGCAGGCCGGGTTTCGGGCTTGCAAGCGGTGTGCTCCCGATGCGACCCCAGGATCTCCTGAATGGAATCGTCGCGATGATCTGGTGGCGAGGGCAATCCGGGCGATCGACGACGGGATGGTCGATCGATCGGGAGTCCAGGGGTTGGCCGATCATCTCGCCGTCAGTGCCCGGCATCTGCATCGCCTCCTGGTCAGCGAGATCGGTGCGTCACCCGTGGCGTTGGCGCGAGCCCGTCGAGCAAAGGCGGCTCGTATTCTCATCGAGACCACCGAGGTCTCCTTCACCGATGTTGCCTTCGCAGCAGGGTTCGACAGCATCCGCCAGTTCAACGACACGGTACGGTCGGTCTTCGCGGCCTCGCCGACCGAATTGCGAGGCAGGCGGAGTGCCCGGACTCCCCGGGGCCAGGACTGGATCTCCTTGCGGTTGCCCTTTCGGCCGCCGTATGACGCCGATCAGGTCCTGGGTTGGCTCGCTTCGCATGCCATCGCCGGAATCGAGGAGGTCGACGGTCGGACCTATCGACGGAGTCTCCGTCTGTCGGGAGGGCCGGCCGTGGTCGAACTGACCTTTGGTGACGAGCGGATCGACGGCCGATTCCGAGTGTCGCAGCTCACCGATTTGCAGACAGCACTGCACCGCTGTCGGCGACTGCTGGATCTCGATGCCGACCCTCGAGTCATCAACGAGACGCTCGGCGTCGACCCGGTCCTGGGCCCGATCGTTGGATCTCATCCGGGCGTTCGGTCCCTGGGCGCGGTCGATGGGCTCGATGCGTTGATACGCACTGTGGTGCATCAACAGGTGTCGGTGGCCAGCGGCCGAGGGGTGCTGGCTCGCCTCGTCGGTGAGTACGGCGAGCCGCTCGTCGACCCGGTTGGAAGGGTCGGCCGGCTCTTTCCGTCAGCCTCGACGTGGGCATCGCTCGATGCCGACTCGTTGGGTCTCCCCAAGGCCCGAGCCGCAACGTTGCTACGGGTGGCGACGGCGCTGGCCGAGGAACGACTGGATCTCGGACCCTCGGCGGATCGGGGGAAGGCGCGGCGCGAGCTCTTGGCGGTCAAAGGGATCGGTCCGTGGTCGGCCTCGATCGTCACGCTTCGGGCTCTCGGCGACCCCGATGTCCTGGTTGCCGGAGACCTGGCCCTGGTTCGTTCTGCAGCCGCGCTCGGGATCGCCGAGCCACTCGATCAGGCTGCTCAACGGTGGCGGCCCTGGCGGTCGTACGCCATGCATCATCTCTGGAGGCAGTACATGATCCCGACAACGACGGACGAAACGACGGACGAAACGACGGACGAGAGGCCTTGCTGATGTTGGTTGGACAGTTGTACCGACCCCCGATCGAGTCTCCGATCGAACCCATGACCCTGGTGTCGAGCAGCGAGGGACTCCGGGCTGTGCTCTGGTCGAACGATGTCGATCGTTCACGGACGAGGGATCGAGTGCGCCTCGACGGGTGGGTGGAAGGGGCGTCGGAGGTCCTGCACGAGGCCGTACAACAGCTCGACGGCTATTTCGCCGGGACACTGCGAACCTTCGACCTTCCGCTCGACCCAGCGGGTACCGAGTTCCAGGTTGCCGTCTGGCGGGCCTTGGCCGAGGTCCCCTATGGCGAGACGACCAGCTACGGCAAGCAGGCCGCCAACCTGGGACGACCGACGGCTGTGCGAGCAGTGGCGGCGGCCAACGGACGCAATCCGTTGTCGATCGTTCTGCCGTGCCATCGCATTGTCGGGGCGGACGGTTCGCTGACCGGTTTCGCCGCCGGTATTCCCGCCAAGAAGTGGCTTCTCGACCACGAGTCTCGTCACGCCCACGGCCACCAACGTCTCCCCGGTCTCTAGCGGCTCGGGCACGAGTTGGTCACACGGGGCAGCTGACCTCGGGGTCGTGATGGACGATGGCGAGGAGTTTGCGGCCGATCATCCTCTGCTTGGTGACGAGTTGCAGTTCGTTCGCGAATCGAGTGAGCGAGGGTGCGACCAGGATGACGACGTCATCGTCGTGAACCCGTTTGTAACCCTCGGTGTTCTTCCCTTCGAGATAGGTGTCGACCGACACCTCGGCGACACCGCTTCAACCGATCTTGGGAATCCAATCGACAGCGACCGTGCCACCCTTCTTGCGGACGAGATCCTTGGCCGATTCCGAGATGGCGATGTCCATGGCCACCGAAACCGGCGGGCGGCGGAGACCATTCCCTGACCGGTCGAGTCCGGGCCGATCCGTTGGGCGTCACGGCCCGCCGAACCGATGGCTGGCTCGAGGGGGAGTGGGTCGGCTTGTGGTCAGTCGAGTCGAGCGGCCAGGATGCGGGCAGTCTCGATGACGATCTCTCGATCGTGGGTGACCGCGAACGCGAAGCGCCGTTGCATGTCCGGTCCGGTGTCACCGAGATCGCGGGCGATCAACGCCCCGGCGAAGTGGGGTGACAGAACCGCCACCGTCCATTCGTCACACAACGGATCGGTCTGGTCGAGGTTGCCGGCCCGAACACCTCGTGCCGGCTCGTTACCCATGCCGGTTCCGAGTACACCCACGAACGATGCATTGTCACGAATGGCTTCGTAGCGACCTCGGGTACATGGGCCGAAGCGGAACCCGTCCTGGAACACTGCCAGGAGAATCGGTGCGTCGGCCAGAGACTCCGCCTGACGTTCCAGGTCGTGGGTCACGGCCAGCAAGAGATCCTTTCGCCCGATGCTCACGGGAAGTGTGGCCTCGATGAGATCGAAAGGGGTGTCCTCGCTCCGCTCGAAGGTCGAGCGTCGAGTGGCGAATGGATGGACCCCTCGTGGAATGACCGGAGGCAGGGCCTGACCGCGACCGAAACGGAAACCCTGGAGGAGCTGGGCCCGGAGGGCCATGGCTCGTTCGAGTTCGTAGCCGGTCTCGATTCCCTCGGCCAGGAGCAGGGCACCGCTTCGGCGGGTGTGGTCCAGGGCCGCCGACAAGGTACGTCCGGTATCGACGGTTGGGACATCGGCGATGATGCTGCGGTCGAGCTTGACGATGTCGGGGTCGAGGAAGGGCAGCAGAGCGAGCGATTCGGGATTCACGCCCACGTCGTCCAGCGCCAGACCCCAGCCTCGGTCGCGGATGTTGGTCGCCATTCTGATCAACGATGCCGGGTGGTCGAAGATCGACCGCTCGCTGACCTCCACGACGAGTCGGAGGTGCCGGGAGGCGGCGTCGAGAGCTGCTGCCAGGCGGTCGGACACGGTCAGTTGTTCGATCGAGGGCTCGAGATTGACGAACAGGGCAAGTTGGTTTCCGAGCCCGGCAGCCAGCGCCGACTCGATGGCGCGAGCCTGACAGAGCTGATCGAGTTCCTGGGTGCGGTCGAGTTGTGCCGCAACGCTGAACAACTCCATCGGCGCTTCGAACACGGAGTTGTGAGGACCTCGGGCCAGCGCCTCGTAGCCCACGACGGAGTGGTCCGTGGCGTCGACGATCGGTTGGAACACGGGGTTGATCAGCCCCTTGTCGATGATGTGGTCGAAGAGCTCGAAGCGCTCCTTGTCGCAATGATCTCGTGACGACCTGGTGGCAACCGCTTGTGGTCGTTCTGTCGTCGACGTCCCAGGGGAGAGCACGATGGAGTAGCGACTGCCAGGTCGGTTTCAGTAGTTGTCTGTCGGAATGTGCTTCTGGCGTGTCAGGCAGCCGCCAGCGGCAGCGATTGCCGCCGAAAGAGCGTCGGAGGTGTGAAGGATCAGAGGGTTTCGTCGAACCACGTCAGGATCGCGGCCAGGACGTTCTCGGCCGCGGCCCGTGACGAGAACAGATGGCCACCATGTTCGAGGGCGACGAGCCGTTTCGGTTCGCGCCCGGCGTGATGGAGCGCAAGGGCGTGATCGAAGTCGACGATCTCGTCGTCACGGGCGTGAATCACGAGATGAGGTCGATCGAGCGCGGCTACGGCATCGAGGACGTCATGATCATTCAGGTCCTCGATGAAACTCGGTTCGAGATCGAAGGACCGGCCGGCGATGGTGACCGTGCGGCGGCGTGGCCCGGAGCCTGCATCCTCGAGGTCGTCGGATCCGAGTAGATGTCGCACGTGTTGGACATTGCTGGGGGCGGCGAGCGTGACCAGGGAACGCACGGTCTTGAGTCTGCTGGCGGCCAGCACGGCGGCGGCCCCGCCGAGACTGTGGCCGATGAGGCCGCACGGACCGAACCCTTCCTGGATCAACGAGGCCGCAGCTCGAGTGAGATCGGTGACGTTTGCGCTCACCGTGCTGGTGGCGAAATCGCCGCCCGATTCGCCCAGTCCGGTGAAGTCGAACCGAAGCGCGGCGTAGCCGGCGTCCTCCAGCCCACGGGCCAACCGGGTCATGGTGTGGAGATCCTTGGAACAGGTGAAGCAGTGAGCCAGCAGGATGCTGCCCCGGGCCGGGCCGGAGGGCCGATGCAAACGGCCGACCAGGGTTGTGCCCTGCGAGCCTATGAAGTCGAAATGTTCGGGCGTGGGCACGCAGTTCCCCCTTCGGTCGCCGTCAGCGTCCGGCGATGACACGTCGACGCTGTGACCATCCGATCCTATTGCCGTCGAGGTGGGCGTCGCCCGGTAGCGTCGAGGCATGCCTCACCAGACGCAGATCAGCGTCCGTTTCGCCGAACTGGATCCCTATGCCCACGTCAACCATGCGGTGTACCTGACGTATATGGAGGTGGCTCGGACCGAGGCCCTGACCGCGGTCGGACTGCCGCTCCAGGACCTTGCCGCCGAGGGCTATCAGTTCGTGGTCACGGAGCTTGCGGTCCGGTACCGCCGGGCGGCCACGGCCGGCGAGACCTTGACGGTGGAGACGGCCGTGACCGAACTCGGCCGGGCGTCGACTCGTTGGAGCCAGCGAATTCTCCGATCGGCGGACGGCGAGGCGATGGTCACCGGTGAGCTCAAGGTCGGGGTGACCGATCGGTCGGGCCGACCGACGAAGCCACCGAGTTGGGTTTTCGAACGGCTCCGGCCTCTGGTGGACGTCGTTGCTTCGGGCGCCGACTCCTGAGGGCGACCTGGTCCCGAGGGGCGGCGGCTGGTTGAATGGGGCCATGAGCTTCATCGGGACCGGCGATCAGGACTGGGTCGAACTGGATCTCGATTTGTTCGATCGGCAGCGACTCGGTCGGCTCAAGACGTTGCTGGAAGAGGAACGAGCCCAGGTCGTGCGTTCGGTCGGCATGGAGTACGAGGTGGAAATCGACGCGGTCGGTACCGCGTTTCTCCTCGTCGATGGCCAGCGTCGATACATGGCGGAGGTCAACCACGACGACCGGCTCCTGCTGACGGGAATTCTCGATCCGGATGGTCCCCTGTAAGACTGGGGGGTCATGGCCATCTCCTTCTATACCGACTTCGAACCCACCTACGGTGAAGTGGTCGAGCTCGCACCTCGTATCCGACGAGTTGTCGCCAAGAATCCGAACCCGTTCACCTGGAAGGGCACCGGTGTCTACATCGTGGGTCGGGGCGACGTCGCGGTCATCGATCCCGGTCCGACGCTGGACGAGCATCTGGATGCGGTCCTGGACGCGCTCGGGCCCGAGGAACGCATCACCAAGATCCTGATCACGCACACCCATACCGATCACACCGCAGGCGTTCCGAAGCTCCAGGCTCGCACCGGGGCCGACACCTACGGCTTCGGCCCCCATGGACCGGTTCCCGATCACGATCCCCTCGAACAGGTGACCTTCGACGAGTACTTCAGCGCCGAGGAGAAGCAGAAGATCGAGAAGGAATGGGCCGATGTCCCCGATGAACTCAAGCGGGAGGGTCCCGACACGGAGTTCCGGCCCGACGTGGTCGTCGCCCACGGTGACTTCATCGAGGGTGTCGATGCCGCAACCGGTGAACCGTGGATCATCGAGGTGGTGCACACACCTGGCCATACTTCGAACCACATCTGTTTCGGGCTCGGTGACGACGGCACGGGTACGAGTGTGCTCTTCACCGGTGATCATGTGATGGGCTGGTCGACCTCGGTCATCTCACCCCCGGACGGAGATCTGTTCGATTACATGAATTCGCTCCAGGTGCTGCTCGACCGGGACGACCAGGTCTACTGGCCGACCCATGGCACCTGCATCACCGATCCGAAAGTATTCGTGAACCAGTTCATTGCGCATCGACGGGGTCGGGAAGCCCAGATCGTGGCCGCTCTGCGCGAGCGGGAGTCCACCATCAAGGATCTCGTTCCGGCGATGTATGCCGAGGTGGACAAGCGATTGTGGCGAGCGGCCGCCAATTCGGTGTACTCCCACACGTTGGCCCTGTACCGGGAAGGCCGGCTGATGGTGGCCGAGGGCGAACCGTCGCTGACGGCGACGTGGCGGGTGACTCCCGAGGCGTCGCCGGCCAGTTAGGGATTGGGAGGAGACCCTCCGAGGGCGGCGTCGGCTGCCTCGATGTCGCCGCGGCGGACACCGAGCACGAAGAGGATGGCGTCGAGGTAGGGAACGTTGACCGCCATGTCTGCGGCGTCCCGGACGATCTGCTTGGCGTTGAAGGCGATACCGAGTCCGGCTGCACTCAACATGTCGAGGTCGTTGGCACCATCGCCGACGGCGACGACCTGATCGAGCGAGACACCCTCCCGCTGGGCCAGATCACGGAGGATGGTGGCCTTGGCCGCCCGGTCGACGATCTGGCCCTCGACCCGACCGGTGAGATGCCCGTCGACGACCTCCAACTTGTTGGCGTACGAGTGGTCGATGCCCAGTTCGAGCGCCAGGTCGTCGGTGAGCAGCGTGAACCCGCCGGAAACGATGGCGGTTCGGAAGCCGAGACGTTGGAGGGTCCGGATGAAGGTGCGCGCTCCCGGGGTGAACACGACTCGCTCCCGGGCCCGTCTGGCCGCGGCGACGTCCAAGCCGGCCAGCAGTTCGACCCGGGCTTCGAGCGACTTGCCGAAGTCGAGTTCGCCGGCCATGGCTCGTTCGGTGATCTCGCCTACTTCGACCAGGCAGCCGGCCTCTTCTGCCAGGAGATCGATGATCTCGTTCTGGATGAGGGTGGAGTCGACATCGAGGACGATCAGGCGAGCTGCCCGGCGTCCGAGACCTTCGCGTTGGACGGCGATGTCGCAAACGAGGGCGTTGGCGACGCCGAGAAGGGCTTCGCGGATCAGTTCGAGGTCCGAACCGGTGACCAGGAGTTCGTATGCCATGACGGGATATTTGGCCAGGCGAACGATGCGTTCGATGTTTCCGCCGTGACTGGCCACCGCCGATGCCACCGCTCCGAACTCGGCCGGATCGACGTCGTCACCGAGGACGGTCACGATGAGACCGAGTGGTCGGTCCGGCGATCCCCCTTCGACGACCTCGAAGTCGACGTCGATCTTCTGCTCCCATCCGTACAGCAGTAGTTCCTTGATCAGGTCCTGACCTTTGGGAACAGCGATCACCATGCTCAGATTCAGCCGACCTCGGATGATGACCTGTTCGACGTCCTGAAGCCCAGCCCCGGACACCGCGAGTCGATCCATGAACCCTGCGGTGATGCCGGGACGATCGGGTCCGGAGATCCTGACGAGAATCGTCTCGGCGTTGGCCACCATGGGGCTCACCGTATCGAGGTCGCGGCGGGTTGGTTCAAGCAACCTCAGAGGTAGTTGTTGATGCCGGTCGATGCGATACGGCTGTCACCGGCACGATTGTCGACGATCGTCGGTAGAGCCCCTGGGCAGCGGCCGAAGGTTCCCGCATCACCGCTCGAGGTTGCCTCCCAACAGCCACTGGAGGACGTCGGGTTCGTGGGGTGGGCCAACGAGATGGACTGCCCCTCGGGCATCTCGGCCAAGGACGCTTCGAAGGCGTCGTCCCAGATCTCGAGGATGGCGGGAGGACGACTACCGACGTGCGACGCGGCAGTGGCGGGATCGTCCCAGGCGACGTAGTCGATGAGGTCGCCGTTGGTGTCGAGCAGCCAGACACTGTCGCCGTCGACGTTCAACATGCCTCGGGGCAGATCCATGGTGAACCCGAGCACACCGGGTGGCGTCCCGGGGAAGGCGCCGCCGCCCGCTGATCCGTCCGGATTGGTGATCCAGGCGATCGCCGTCTGGCCAGGGGCAAGTGTGGCGGCCGGGAAGGCCCGGAAGAACGAGGTGTCCAGGAACGACGTCGTGTCCCGGTCGCCGGCGACGGGATCGAAGTCGGTGAGCGCGAGATCGGTGAGATCGACGGGTGTGGTGCCCACGTTCCTGATCTCGATGAACTCGTCGACGATGCTCGAGTAGCCGGTCTGGCTGTACAGGATCTCGCTGATGACGAGCTGCCCTGCGAGCGGCGAGAGGCCGTAGTTGCTCACGGTCATGGTGAAGGCCTGGGATTCGGTCCGATTGGGCGTCCCACCGTCGGCAACCGTCACCGTCACCGAGTAGGTGCTGCCCCTGGCTCCGGTGGCCACGATTCCAGAGATCTCACCGGTGGTACTCGAGATGTCCAACCCGGGCGGGAGGTTGGAGGCGGTGAACGTCAGGACGGTGCTGTCGATGTCGCTGGCGGTGGGAGTGATGGCGACGTCGAGCCCGACCGCAGTATCGAGGTTGGAGATCGGGTCGAGCGTGGGGCCGTCGTTGACCGGCGACAGCGAAACGGTGAGGGTGGCCGGAGCACAGCGAGCGGTGGGGTCACAGACCTGGTAAGGCAGGTCGATGAGGCCGGTCGCGTTGGTTGGTGGGTCGAAGGTTGCCGTGGTTCCGAGATCGGTCAATGTGCCAGCGGGGGCGGTGCCCCAGACGACGGTGAGGGGATCGTCGTCGGCATCGGAGTCGTTGGCCAACAGCGTCGCGTCGGCCAGGACGATCTGCGTGTCCTCGGTGCCGAGAACTGTTTCGTCGCTGGCGACCGGCGTGTCTGGTTGGGCGGTGACCTGGACGGTGCCGGACGCGGTCGAGCAGTCGCCGCCGGCATCGCACACCCCGAATCTGAAGGTCTCGCTGCCGTTCCAATCGGGATCGGGCACGTAGTCCGCGACAACGGAAACGGTCGACGCGGTGAACGGGCTCGCCGGAGCAACGGTGCGTCGAAGCGTCAGCGAGCCGGCGGTGGGTGCCTCGGTCACCGAGAAGGTGAGCGAACCGGTGGAGGTGGCGGCCCGAAGGGTGAGCGTTGTGGCCATGTCTTCCTCCGTCTCGCCGGAGACGACCAGTGCCCCGGGGGGAGGTGGAGCCGTCGTGGTGGTGGTCGGGGCGACGGTCGTCGAGGGAGTCGTGGTGCTCGTAGTTGGGCGAACGGTGGTCGGAGCTGCCACTGTCGGGGCTGCTGAGGCCAGCTCGATGGCCGTGGTCGCCGTGGTTGTGGGGCTGGGGGTCGTGGTTGTCGGGGTCGTGGTCGTGGTCGGCGGCAGGGTCACGATCGGGGGTTGTAGGTCCTCCACCGGTACCGTTGTCTCGACGACGAACGCCAATTCGGCCGGAGCGGGGTCTGGCAGGAGTGCTCCGCCGAACCCTCCGGTCACGGCCGCTATCGTCACGCTCAATGCCGCATTGACACCGGTGGCGACGGGTGTGGCGATCGGGGCCACCGGGAGTTGCGCGGCGGCCGGGATGTTGGCAGCCCAGCTCAGTGGACCGATGGCCAGGCGGAGGCGACCGAGGCCGATGTTGAGGAAGGCTCGAACGACTCGGGGGTCGAACTGGGTTCCCGCACAGCGGGCGATCTCGGCTCGTGCTTCCTCGGCTGGGATCGGCTTCTTGTACGAGCGAGTCGACGTCATCACGTCGAAGGCGTCGGCGACGGCCACGATGCGAGCGCCGAGGTGGATGTCGTTGCCTCCGAGCCCCTTGGGGTATCCGCCGCCATCCCAACGTTCGTGGTGTTCGCCGACGGTGCGATGCCAGTCGCCCAACCACGGTTTGAGCGGTTCGATCAGTTGGTCGCCCTTCCAGGTGTGCGACTTGAGCATCTCCCACTCTTGGTCGTTGGGTCGACCGTTCTTGGCCAGGACTTCGGTGGGTACGAACAGTTTGCCGACATCGTGGAGCAGGGCCGCCCATCGAAGTCGACTGGCCGACCTTTCGTCGAGACCGATCTCGTCGATGATGAGGTCGGTGTAGGCCCGTACCCGTTCGCAGTGGCCCCTCGTCAGGCGATCATGCACGCTCAATGCCGCGACGAGATCGATCATGGTCTCGGCGTGGGTCGTTTCGTCATCGACGATGCCCGACGCGCGCACGTGCTCGATCTTGCGTTGCAGCTGACGTGTGGTCCCCGAGCGCATGGCCGTGCCGAAGCGCGACGGCGCCTGGTCGGGGAACACGAGCGACAGTTTGAACAGTGCGACCAGTGGCAGCAGGCGACGGGCGAACTTGTCCGAGGCGAGCAAGATGATGACGCCGACCGAGAAGAGCCCGGCCCACCACAACACGACGTTGACCTCGACCTCGTGCGGCGGGTAGTTGCGGGCCAGGTAGAAGGTGGCCAGGAACGACAGTGCCGTCGGCGAGAGAAGCGCGAGAAGGCGAACGAGACCGGCCAGTATCGGTCGGCGTGACCAACTCTTGGCATCTTCTGTGGTGTTTGCCCGGGTGGGGCCATCGGTCGACACGGAGAAGTCTTCGTCACGCCATCCGAGTTGCTTGAGCTCATCGAGCTGGGTCAATCGGCTCAGACGGGGCGAGATCCCGACCCGACTCGGCGAGGAGAAATGCGGTCCTTTGCCGAGTTCTGGCCAGTACCTTCGAGTACATGATCAGCCTCTACGACACGGCACGTCAGCAGGTGGTCCCTCTGGAGCAGCGGGACCCGGGACGGGTCTCGATCTACGTGTGCGGACCAACGGTCTATGCCCCTCCTCACATCGGACATGGGCGTATGGCGCTGGTGTACGACATCCTGCGGCGCTATCTGATCTGGACCGGGCTCGAGGTCACGTTCGTGTCCAACATCACCGACATCGACGACAACATCTTGAAGCGAGCCGATGACGAAGGCCGTGATTGGCGCGAGATCACCACCAAGTGTGAATCGATCTGGTGGACGGCGATGGAACGTATCAATGTGATGAAGCCCGACCACGTTCCTCACGCCACCGAGTACGTCGAGGGCATGGTTCGGCTCATCGCCGACCTCATCGAGCGTGACGCCGCCTATGTGACCACTGACGGTGTCTATCTGTCGGTCGAGGCCGTACCCGACTACGGGCTGCTCCCGCATCAGTCGTTGGACGATCTGGTGGAAGGGGCAGGTGAGCGCACGCTGGTGGGCACCGAGAAGCGTCATCCGGCAGATTTCGTGCTGTGGAAGCTGGCCAAGGCCGGCGAGCCGTCGTGGCCGTCGCCATGGGGTGGCGGACGACCGGGGTGGCATACCGAGTGTGTGGTGATGAGTCTCGACTTGTTGGGCGAAGGCTTCGATCTGCACACCGGCGGACTCGACCTTGCGTTTCCTCATCACGAGAACGAGCGGGCGCAGGCCGTCGCCCTGGGTCGCGATTTTGCCCGGCACTGGATGCACAACGGGTTCGTCGAGCTCGAGGGCGAGAAGATGTCCAAGTCGCTCGGCAACGT
Source organism: uncultured Acidimicrobiia bacterium (assembly GCA_937890445.1). Classification (GTDB taxonomy): domain Bacteria; phylum Actinomycetota; class Acidimicrobiia; order Acidimicrobiales; family SZUA-35; genus JAHECQ01. The sequence continues at coordinate 19,055 of CALACD010000002.1, forward strand.
GAAGAACCTTCTGGATCTCACCGATCAGTACGATCAGCGGGCCTACCGTTTGCTGGTGTTGCAGGCTCACTACCGCTCACCCATCGAGATCACCGATTCGTCGATGACGCAGGCCGGGGCTGCGCTGGAGCGGCTCGACGCGTTCGCCCGCCGTACCGATGGGCTCCAGGCCGAACCACCCGCCGAGGTGCTCGATCAGTTCCGGGCCGCCATGGACGATGATCTCGACACCTCGGCGGCCGTCGATCTGATGTTTCGGCAGGTGCGGGAGGCCAACGTGGCTCTCGACGCAGGCGACGAGGTGACCGCGGCAGCGGTAGCTGCCGCTGCATCCGAGATCGCTTCGGTGTTGGGGCTGCAACTCCGGCACGAGAGCGATGAGGTTCCGGCCGATATTCAGCAGATGGCGAACGAACGGCACGAGGCGCGTGCGGCCAAGGACTTCGCGACCGCCGACCGGCTGCGCGATCAGCTGGCCTCTGCGGGGTGGAGTGTCGAGGACGGCCCTGACGGACCGGTCCTTCGCAAGATCTGAACGGATTGGGCACGCACCGCTGTGTCGCCACGGCTATGTCGCCAATGGTGCCACTGTTGCCGAGAGCACTCGTACCAGATCCTGCGGATCGAGCTCGATCTCGAGGCCTCGCCGTCCCCCGCTCACCCGCATGACATCGAGGATCTCCGCAGTCTCGTCGACGAAGGTGGGCAACGGTTTGCGTTGCCCGAAGGGTGAGATGCCCCCGACCACGTAGCCGGTGGTGCGCGCGGCGGTCTTGGGGTCGGCCATGACGGCCCTCTTGGCGCCCGCAGCGCGTGCCAGCTCCTTCAGATCCAGCATGCCGGTCACGGGGACGAGCCCAACGACCAGGCTGGTCATCGAACCGCGGGATTCTGTGGCCCGCAGATCGGACACCACGGCCAGCAGTGTCTTGAACACGCTGTCGGGGTCGAGGCCGAGGGCTTCGGCTGCCTCCGTGCCGTAGCTGGACGTCGTCGGGTCGTGCTCGTAGACGAGGAGACGGTGGGCAATCCCGAACCTGTTCAGCTGGTCGACGGCCGGTGTCATTGCGCTATGATGCCCCACGACAACCATTAGCCGGGGAGCTCGAGTCAGTCGGGCTGAGAGGTCAGCCAGGGAAGGCCCTTCGGGTCACGCCAGCGCTGTCGACCCGAGAACCTGCTCTGGATAATTCCAGCGAAGGAAGGCCCGATGATTCACCGTGCGAAATCTCTGTTGATCGTGTTGCTGTCTGGCTGCTTGCTGGCCTCGGCTTGTGGCGGAAGTGATGCTTCTGTGGGGTCCGACGGCGCCGAGGCTGCCGTGCTGGACCCCGATGTTGTGGCAGCAACGGATACGACAGATGTCGCCGTGACGCTCGTGACCCATGACTCGTTCTTGGTCTCGGACGGCATCTTCGATTCGTTCACCGAAGCGACGGGTATCACCGTGAACGTGCTGTCTTCGGGGGATACCGGGGAGTTGGTCAGCCGAGCCGTGCTCAGCGCCGGAGCGCCCGAGGGCGACGTGTTGTTCGGGATCGACAACACGTTCCTGCAACGAGGCCTCGATGCGGATCTGTTCGTCGCCTACCCGTCACCGCTGCTGGCCGATGTGCCGTCGGAACTCCAGTTGGACGGCGAGAATCGAGTGACGCCGATGGACTTCGGCGACGTCTGCGTCAACTACTGGATCGATGCCCTGCCCGGCGAGGTGCCGATGACCTTGGACGATCTGGCTCTCCCGGCCAACGCCGCCTCGTTCGTCACCGAGAATCCCGAAACGTCATCGCCGGGCTTCGCCTTTCTCCTGGCGACGATCGCCCGCTATGGAGACGACTGGGAGGCCTTCTGGCAACGACTGGCCGATGGTGGAGTGGCGATCGAATCCGGCTGGTCCGAGGCCTACTACGAACGGTTCATCGCCGGCGGCGGGGACAGGAGTCTTGTCACCAGCTATGCCACCAGCC
>CALACD010000003.1 GCA_937890445.1 uncultured Acidimicrobiia bacterium
GTCGTTCCAGTGGAGTTACGACGAGAACCTGCTGTGGTGGATGGGCCAGTTCGCGAACAACCTGGCCCGGCTCGAGCCGGACGATCCGCTCGTCCAGCGGGCGCTGGACACCATGATCGAACGCACCTACCACGCCGCGTTGGATCGTGACGTCGGGCGCCTCCTCCGAGGAGGCGGACGCGGCCCGCTCAGTCGGACGTGATCGATGCCAAGGAGAACAGGTCGCCGAACGCGGCGACGCCGGCGGGCTCGCCCGGTTGTGGAATCCGGAACACGATGATCTCGTCGGCCAGTCCTTCGTAATCGGCAATCCGGGCCGCACACTGGGCCGGGGTCCCGGTGATCGTCATGGTGTCGATCACTTCGTCAGGTACGAGATCCATCGCCTCGCGAACACGACCGGCCGGCATCAGCTCGGTGGCCTGGTCGGCGAAGTCGGCGAACCCGAGCTGACGGAGCTGCGAGTCGTAGTACGGGTGTGGGACCGGATGGAACAGCCCGCAGATGGACGCTCGAGTGGCATCACGAGCAATCTCGGGATCCTGGTTGACACTGACCAACGAGCCCATGGGGAACGCCAATTCGCCGGGGTCCCGACCAACAGCGACCGCGGCCGCTGTCGCGTTGGGCCGCACCAGGTCGCGCATGAACGTCGTCGATGACATGATCCCGACGCCGACCCCGTCGGAGACCTCGCCCGCCAACTGGACCATCTTGGGGCCCGATGCCGAGAGGTACACGGGAATGCGGGGCCGGGTCGGATCCCACGAGGCTCGCCAGCGGATGCTGTGCACCTGGCCCTGATAGCGAACCGGCTGGCCAGCCCGCCCCGCGACCACGGCCCGCACGATCTCCAGGTAGTCCCGCATCTTGGCCAGCGGCCGCGAGGTGTCAGCGCCCATGTACCACTGGTTGAAGTGAGGGTTCCCGGTACCGATGCCGAGGACGAATCGACCGCCGCTCAACTCGTCGAGATCACGGGCCGCCAGACCCGTGACCCACGGATCCCGGGCATAGGCGTTGACGATGTAGGTACCGACCCGGGCCCGGGTCGTTGCCGCCACGACCGCAGCAGCCGGCACCAGGGCGCTCCGACCGGCCTCCACGGTGTACATCGATCCGAAGCCGGCGGCCTCGCCCTCGCGGGCCAGGGTGACCACGGTCTGGAGTGAGTCTTCGAAGCCGAGCAGGAGTCCCAAGCGCATTCGGTGGACAGTAGTTGGCCGACGGCCGGATGGCCCGATCTCGTCCGTCGTGCTAAGAACCGCTGCATGTCGATCCGCATTGATCCAGAGACGGGCCTGAAGATTTTCAACACTCGAGCAGCCAAGGCTTCGGACAAGATCGTTGGCAACGGCTACGCAGTGAACGACGACCAGGCGCTGAAGGAACTGCCCGAACCACCAGCGGGCGCAGTCTTCAATGCCGAGGAACAGGCCAAGTATCGGGAGTTCAAGGAGGCCCGAAGAGGCGCCGCCGACTACATGCCGATGGATGGTGAGTTCAGCCGCTACCTCGAGGACGTCTACTCCGAGCCTCCCGTCGAGCGGGAATCACTGACCGACGAGTGCGAGGTCCTGGTCATCGGGGCCGGGTTCGCCGGACTGCTCCTGTGGTACAAGCTGCAGGCCGCCGGGTTCACCGACGTGCGCTTCTGTGAGAAGGGAGGCGACGTCGGGGGAACCTGGTACTGGAACCGGTATCCGGGCATCGCCTGCGACGTGGAGTCCTACAGCTACTTCCCGTTGCTGGAGGAGATGGAGTACTTCCCGACGATGAAGTTCGCGTCGGGCTTCGAGATCCTCGAGTACTGCCAGAAGATGGCCGAGAAGTTCAAGTTCTACGACCACTGCCTGTTCCACACCACCGTCGAGACGACCGAATGGGACGAGGCAACCGCACGCTGGACGGTCACCACCGACCGCGGCGATGCCATGAAGGCACGCTACGTCATCTTGGCCAACGGCATCCTGACCAGCCCCAAACTGGCCCGTATCGACGGCATGCAGTCGTTCCAGGGCGAGACGTTCCACACGTCGCGTTGGAACTATCACGTCGACCTCGAAGGCAAGCGGGTCGGTATCATCGGAACCGGAGCGACCGCGGTCCAGGCCATACCCGAATTGGCCAAGATCGTCGAGGAGTTGTACGTCTTCCAACGGACCCCGTCGTCGATCGATGTGCGCGATCAACGTGCGACCACACCCGAGGAGATCGAGCAATGGCGCAACGAGCCAGGGTGGGCGCGAGCTCGCCGGGCCCGTTTCGCCCGTATCTCGGCCGGCCGAAGCGCCATCAAGGCCAATGACGACTATTTGGCCGGCAAGGTCTCCGACTTCCGGGAACGCAAGCAACACGAGGAGCGCCTCTCGCCAGAGGAGATGGTGCAGAAGCAGCTCGACTCGAACTTCCGGATCATGGAGCAGATTCGGGCCCGAGTCGACGCCATCGTCGAGGACCCCGTCACCGCCGAGGCACTCAAGCCGTACTATCCCTACGGCTGCAAGCGCCCGACGTTCCACGACGAGTACCTGCCGACGTTCAACAAACCCCACGTCCACCTGGTTGACACCGCTCCTCTGGGGGTGACCGAGATCAACGAACGAGGCGTGGTCCACAACGGCACCGAGTACCCGCTCGACGTCCTGATCTACGCCACGGGATTCCAGTGGATGGCCACCTCGACGTTCAACATGATCAAGGGACGGGGCGGCAAGACGCTGAGCGAGAAATGGCAGAACGAGGGAACCAAGACCTTCCTCGGGCTGCACAGCAACGGCTTCCCCAACCTGTTCATCGTGTCGGGTCCCCAGGGTGGAGGTGGCAGTTTCAACTTCACCGACGCCATCGACCAGCACGGCGACTACATCGTGTGGATGTTGACCGAGATGCGCGACAAGGCTTTCGACATCGTCGACATCACCGAGGATTCCGAGATCGTCTACGCCGAGCACTGCAAGCAGGCCGACATCGCGACGGCTCCGCTGCGAGACTGCATCTCGTACTACAACGGCCATGGCGACGCTGAGCCCGGCAGCCTGGCCTACTACGGCGGCGGCAATTGGCACAAGTATCGGACCCAGGCCCAGGAGACGCTCGAACCGTACGTGTTCGACACCGTCGGTAGCTGAGGACGTACCTACTCGCCTGCTCGGGACCTCGGGTGCACCGAGGCCTCGAGGTTCAGGCGCTGGGATGCCCGAGCGTTGGTGCCTTGCGCTCGAGGATCTGACGATTCTTGAGCGCGATCGCCTCGTCCCAGGCCTGGTCGGTGAACAGCCAGAACTGGTTGTCGACGATGGCGTCGTAGACCTGTTCGGCAACGATCTCGGGCTCGATACCGCCGGCCAGCGCTCGTTCGGAGAAGTCGAGCCACTTGCCGCCGAGTTCGTCGCGTACCGCGCCGATCTCCCCCTCGGCTCGACGGCGGGTGGCCGCAACGATGTCGGTGTTGACGAAGCCCGGACAGAGGCAGGTGACGCCGATACTCGACTTCTCGGCTCGGAGTTCGTGATAGAGCGTCTCGGCCAGAGCCACGACACCGTGTTTGGCCACCATGTACGGACCGCTGTAGGCCGACGACACATGACCGGCAATCGATGCGGTCATGACGACATGACCATCACCGTGGTCGACCATGCCGGGCAGGAAGGATCGAACACCATGGACGACCCCATCGAGGAGGATGCCCAAGGCCCAGTCCCAGTCCTGCTTGGTCAAGTCCCAGGACCGGCCGGCGGAGCCGGTCACTCCGGCGTTGAGACACACCACATTGACCTGCCCGAACGCTGCACAGGCCGCTTCGTTGAGCGCCATGTTGGCGGCCTCGTCGGACACGTCGGTGCGAACCCCGATCGCCGTCACGCCGAGCGAGACGATCTCGTCGACCACGGCAGCCATCGACGCTTCGTTGACGTCACCGATCGCGATGTTCATTCCAGCCCGAGCGAAGCGCAACGCCATGGCCCGCCCCATTCCCGATGCTCCCCCGGTGACGACGGCGGTCTTGCCAACGAAATTGTCCATGCCAGAAGCTAGCTCGAAGTCATCGGATCCGACAGAACTCCGACAGCAGACGGAGACCGCCCCTACAGAAGATCGGCGACCAGGTCCCGATAGTGCTGCATGGCTCGAAGGTGGGCATCGGCCGACGTCTCGGTCATCCGCTGATGGGGAGGCCGGTCGTACCCGTTGTTGAGGGTCACGTGGCTGACTCCAGCGTCTTTCCAGAACTGGAAGTCGGCCCGCAGTTCGTCGTCGTCTCCATCGCCGAGCGATGTCCACACCTCGAGACCGACATCGTCGGGATCTCGACCGGCATCGCGGATATAGCCCCTGAGGGTCTCGAACACCTCGAGCGCGGTGTCGTCCGGTGGGAAGGCCAGCATGATCCAGCCGTCGGCCAGTTCGGCAATGCGGCGCAGCATCCGATCCTCGTGGCCGCCGAACCACAGGGGGATGTTCCGGCCGGTCGGAAGGGGGTTGATGCCCGCATCGTCGATCCGGTGATGGTCGCCGCTGAACGTCACATGGGGTTCGGCCCACAGCTGCCGCATCACCTCGACCTGCTCGGTCAGACGCTTGCCTCGGTTGCCGAAGTCCTCGTTGAGACCCTGGTACTCGACGGGATTCCAGCCACTGCCGATCCCGAAACGAAAACGGCCACCGGATAGGACGTCCAGCGATGCGGCCTGTTTGGCGACCAGAACGGTCTGGCGCTGCGGAAGGATCATCACCTGGGTCGAGAATTCGATCGACGTGGTGCAGGCGGCCAGGAAGCCGAACAGCACGAAGGGGTCGTGGAAGAAGTCGGCCGAAGTGTTCCGGTTTCCCCAATCGGGCCGGCTCTCGACGTTGACTCCCAGTACGTGATCAGGTAGCGCCAACCCGTCGTAGCCCAGGTCCTCGGCAGCCTGGGCGAAGTCTCGGACGAATCCGGGGGCACCACCGGTGTCGACGATGGGCATGTTCACGGACAGATGGATGGGCATGGCATCAGTTAAGCCCATCCGGAGCGAAGTCCTTGACGACGAACGGTGATGTCATCGCTCGGAGGAGGGCCGAGTAGCCCGGGACGAAGCGAACGGATTCCCCCGGTTCCATGCGTCGATCGGTGGCCGTGACCAGATGATCGCTGCTGGCGGAGAGGATCTCGAGACCGTCGGGGGCTCGGAGGTCGCTGGGGTCGATGTCCTGGCGGCCGGCGGCAAAGATGGTCTGCCAGACCTCTCCTCGATCGGTGACCGTGGGCGTTTCGGCAAAGGCATTCTGCCCTGCGGTCCCCCACGGCTTGCTCGGTTTGCATTGGCTCTCGATCACCTCGGCCGTCAGGGTGAAGGCATCGAGATGCAGTCCTTCGATGGGTCGTCGTCGCAGCGGTTCGGTGCCGAGCAGGATCGATTCGCCGAGGCGAAGATCGTTGATCCGACCAGGGTCGTCGGGACCGAACGCCCAGTCGAGATTGGCCGAGTTGCCTCCCGACACGGTCTCGATCTCGATGCCGAATCTTGCCTCCACCTCGTCCACGATGGCGGACAGCTCACCCATGTTAGCAGCACTGGGCTCGATCCCGTTCCTGCAAGCGAGGTTCGCTCCCAGACCCCGGAGTCGCAGATCGGGCAGGTCCAGGACAAGACGGACGATGCCGTCGATCCGGGCCGGCATCAAACCCTCGCGCAGATCACCGAGCTCGACCATCAACATCACATCGTGCACACGACCCTGGGAGCGAGCGGCCCCTGCCAGCGCTGCGAGCGTCGCACCCTCGGTGTTGACGCTCATCGCACCGGAGGCCACCACCCGATCAGCCTGGTTGGGTGATGGCGTGCGGAGCAGCAGCATCGGTCCGCTGGACCCGGCTGCTCGCATGCGTTCGATGTTCTCGATACGGGAGTCCCCCAGCCCGGCCGCCGCGCCCAAGGAGGACGCCAACCGTGGATCACCCAGCGCCACCTTGGTCACGGCGGTGACGGTCATACCTCTACCGGCGCATCGCCGAACGAGTTCCGTCGCGTTCTCGTGAACCTTGCCGAGATCGATGTCGAGCCTCAGGCCACTCACGTGGTGGTGATCGCCGTCCTCTGCTGGAGTTCAGGGAAGTGCGCGAGCACCATGTCCACCAGATGACCGGCGGGCCGAGCAATGGCATCGGTACAGGGGATGCCGAGTTCGACCTCGTAGAGGGTGATGGCCGCCGTGATCTCGGCGTCGGTCATATTCTCGTGATTGAGGGTGAGCCCGATGACCTTGGTGTCGGCGAAGGTCTCGATGAGGTTGATCTCGCTGGCCGGGGTGGGCATGGCAAAGGCCGGGTAGTCGCTGATGGTGCGGCGAGTAGGGGCATGCTGCAGGATGACGGCGCTCGGTCTACTGCCCCGAAGGACGGCGGTGGAGCTGAGATACGTGGGGTGGCTGAGGGCCCCCTGCCCTTCGACGATGATGATGTCGGGGTCGTCGGTCTCGAATGCCTCGACCACGACCGCCTCGAGTTCACCGGTGACGAACTGGGCCGGAACGGCGTCGAGCGCCACCGCATGTCGAGCACCCTGGATGATGCTGGTCTGCCCGGTTCCGACGAGTACGGCATTGATGCCGATCTCTCTCAGTGCCCTGGTCAGAACGGTCGCAGTGGTGCGCTTGCCGATGGCCCCATCGGTGCCCAGCACCGCAAGCCGCGGGCAGGTGACGTCCAGGATCCGGCCGCTGAACATTCGCAGTTCGGTCTTGGCCCGGGGTCGTCGAATGTCGAGGATCTCGACGTTGTTGATGGCGGCGGTGGCTGCGAACTCCGGGTCGTCGTTGAGGAACTCGTGGAGACCGTTGACGATGCCCAAACCATGACTCATCGCCTGGAGGAGCACCGACCGCTCCTCGTTCGAGAGCAGGCCGCTGGTGGGAGCCATGCCAACGATGCAGAGGTCCGGTCCGGCACCGGCCTGTGTCATGGCGTCGTGCAGGTCGCGGCAGATCGGTATACCGCGGTCAACACCGTCGAGCACGAGACCGGCGTCTTGACCGGCCAACTGGCTGTCCACGACGGCGAGGATCTCGTAGCGCTCGCTGTGGCGTACCAAACCGTTCGCCGTCTTGCCATCGATCGCTCCGAAGTTTCCTTCGCAATAGATGATTGCCGACGGACGGACCTCGGTTGACGTGCACTCTGCCGAAACGGGCATGACCTCTCCTCGAGTCAAGCTCAGAGGAGGCGAAAAGGAGCTGTTCGGCCGTAACGGGCGGCCCGAATGTCAACGAGAAGACCCCACCAAGAAGTGGAATATTCCCCCCACCCTATGCCCGTGCAAACTGGAACCCCCCGATCGAGGCCAACAACGTGGGAACGACGCGTCGTCGCCAGTGCCGGTGCTTCTCCGTGACGTGCTGCTCCGTGACGTGCTGCTCAGTGACGTGCTGCTCAGTGAGGGTGCCCCACGAAATCGTGCATGTTCTTGAGCAGGTGGGCGGCGCCGTGCGGCGTGTTGAGCGCAGCGTTCTCGCCGTACAGCGTCTCTTTCTGCCAGGCCAGGTTTGCCCTGTTGGCGGCAAGGGGCGCCAGCTCGGCGGCCCGAGCCATCGCCGCGTCCCGCAGGCGGTCGAGGGACACTGCGGCCTCGACGAAGCCGGCGGCCACCGCAGCCGGGGCCGTCCAGCGTTTGGCCAGAATGACCGTCTCGTGAAAGGCCGGGGCCGGGATCTTGTGCCGGAACAGCGCAACTTCGGGAACGGGAATCGTCAAGCCGATCTGGAGCTCATTGGCGCAAAGGAACCCTCGATCCTCACGCATGATCCTCACGTCGTGACCCAACGCGCACATGAAGCCGGCACCGAACGTGTGCCCGTTGATGGCGGCCACCGTGGGAACCGACAGGGTGATGATCCGGCCCATCACCTCCATGAATTCGGCTCCGAAGACCGAGCGGTCGCCACCGGGGTGACCAGTTGGGTCGTCGTCGTTTGCGTTCGTCATGATCCAGTCCAGATCGAGACCGTTGGAGAAGAACTTCTCGTTGGCCGACAGCGTGACCAGGGCGGTCGGGCCATTCGAAGCCTCGATCTCGTCGAGCGCCTGCGCGAACGCACGCACGAAGCTCGTGTTCCAGCGGTTCTCGCCCTCGTTCATGGTGAGAACGAAGACATCGCCTTCTCGTTCCAGTTCGATCATCGCTCCGAGTGTAGTTGCTGGGCCCCGAGCCAGGTCAGGGGCTTCGGGTGTGTAGCTGGCCGGTCGTTCGATCTCGATGGATCACCCAGCCGAACTGATGGATCAGCGTGTGGTGGAAGCGACAGACCAGAGCCAGGTTTCGCTCGGAGGTGGGACCACCGCGCTCGACGGGTTCGAGGTGGTGCACATCGCACCAGTCCCATCGGGTGTTGCAGTGCGCGAACTGACAGTGCCGATCACGGATCTGGACGGCGCGCCGCAGCCCGGCTGGGATGTACCGCGTCGGCTTGCCGACATCGAGCACCTGGGACGGCCCATCCATCAACACCCGCCGGTAGGCGGCATCGCACAACAACTGGCCGAGCACTGGCTTGGACAGCGGTGACCCCGATGCGAACTCGGCCCGAATGGCGGCCACAGTGTCGGGATGGCGGCCCTCGAGGGTGGCGAGATCGATGACGAC
>CALACD010000004.1 GCA_937890445.1 uncultured Acidimicrobiia bacterium
GGACCCGGGCCGGAACGGTCGTGACATCACGCGACAGCGAGACCGCGTACCAGGCCCGCTCCAATCCAGGGGTCACGTTGGTGAGAGGTTCGAGGGCGTCCACAGCCGGACTCTAGGAGTCCGCTCCCGTCGATGCTCGTGACGATTCTGTTTCCGGCGCCCTCAGGATCTGCATTCGAGGGACGATGGGAGGACCGAACACAGGAGGCCCATGATGAACGAGCAGATCGAGCGGATGCTCGACGTGCTGGAGCAGGACATTCTTCCGCTCACGACGGCCGGCGTTGCCGCCGGCAACAAGATCTTCGGCGCCGCTGTTCTCGACCGGCGGTCGTTGGAGCTCGTGGTCGCGGCCACCAACACCGAGACGGCGAATCCGCTGTTCCACGGTGAGGTGAGCGCGCTGAACGCCTATTGGGAGCTGACGACCCGACCCGACCCCAAGGACTGTCTGTTCCTGTCCACCCACGAGCCGTGCTCCATGTGCCTGTCGGCCATCACCTGGAGCGGATTCGACAACTTCTTCTACCTCTTCACCTACGAGGATTCCCGCGACGCCTTCAACATTCCGCACGATCTGAGGATCATGGGTGAAGTGTTCGGGCTCCCCAATGGCGAGTACAACAGAACCAACGCCTTCTGGTCGGCCGCGTCGTTGACCGAATCGGTTCTGGCGTTGCCGTCGGTACAGCGATCGGAATCCGAACGGCGCATCGAGGAGCTCAAGCGTTCCTACGGCGAGCTGTCGGATCGCTATCAGGCCTCGAAGGGCTCGGCCACCATTCCGCTGGCCTGAGTCGCAACGTCGAGCGCTGAATGCATCCAATCGGAACTCCTCGGCGAAAGGGCAGTCAATGATCGGTTGAGATCGCTCGGCCGAGTAACCCGTCCCCGAAGGAGACGATCATGAAACGACTGTTCGCGGCGCTTGGCGCGCTCATGTTGCTGGTGGGTCTGACGGCATCGCCGACCAGTGCCCAGGAGTCGAGTCAGGTGTATGTCGTGCACGGCATACCGGGCTTGACGGTGGATGTCTACGTCAACGATGCCCTCACCCTCGGCGGTTTCGAACCCAAGGACATCGCAGGACCGTTGACGCTGCCTGCCGCCACCTACCAGATCGAGATCTTCGCGGCCGAGGTCGCTCCTGCCTCCTCGGCCGACGTCCGCGTGGCAGACGGCGACGTTGCCGCCATCGATCTCAGCCCAGCGGTCCCCGGTGGCTCGGACCTGTCCCTGGTGGCGCACCTCGATGCCTCCGGCACCCCGACTCTGACTGCCTTCGTCAACGACCTGTCCACGGTCGCCAACGGAACGACCGGACGGGTCGTGATCCGACACACTGCGGCCGCCCCTGCGGTCGACATCGTCGCCGGCGGTGCCCCCGTCGGAAATCTGGTGAACATCGCCAACGGGGCGCAGGAGCAGATCGATCTTCCGGCGGCGACCTATCCCACCGGTATCGCAGCAGCCGGTTCGACCGCGGTGCTCGTGGCGGCTCCGGTCACCGTTCAGCCGGGTGTCGGCACCGTGGTCTACGCCATCGGTGACCTGGGTGGGGGCAGCTTCGATCTCGCCATCCAGACCTTCAGCGGTCTGGCCTTGGCGGAGAACCTTCGAGGTTCGAGCGGCTTCGAAGGCGAGATCGCCCGCCTCTACGTGGCGATGCTGTCCCGGACGCCCGACGAGGCAGGCCTGCAGTACTGGATCGCGCAGCGGCAGGCTGGTGTCGGTCTGACTCGGATCGTGCAGCAGTTCGACGGCACGCCCGAGTTCGCAGCCCGTTTCGCTGCTGCCAAGAACGGCACCGACAGCGAATGGGTCGACTTCATCTACAGCAACGTGCTGGGACGTACCCCTGACGTTGCGGGCAAGGCCTACTGGCTCGGCCGTATCGATGACGGTTCGCTGACGCGCCATGACCTGCTGGCCTACTTCTCCGAGTCACCCGAGTTCAAGATGTTCACTGCCACGAGCTGATCGAGTGTGAGGACGGAGCCCGGTTGCCGCCACGGCACCGGGCTCGTCCTCGGGTCAGGTCCCGGCTCCCAGGCCCCGCCCAGGTGAGATAACGAACCGGACCCGGAAACGAAACTCTCGGTTCACAATCATCATCCATGATCAGGCCATGCCTGATGCAACCGGCCCCTTCACGGGTCACCTCGGTTTCGGAGCGTCGAGCGCGCTCGTCGTGGTCGACATGGTGAACGCCTACACCGACCCCGACAGTGATCTCTACGCCGGCGAACAGATGCCCGAGGTGGTTGCCTCCATCGTTCGGCTCGTGCGAGGCGCCCGAGGCGCCGGCATTCCCATCGTCTACACCGGGGTGCAGATCGCGCCGGACGGCTCCGATGGCGGTGTGTTCGCCCGCAAGGTTCCCAGTGTGCGTATTTTCGAGGACCCGGTGCTCGGGGCCTTCGTGCCCGAACTCGAGCCGGCGCCCGGCGAGACCGTTCTGATGAAGCAGTACCCGAGCGCTCTCTGTGGGACGCCGTTGGCGCCCATGCTGCGAACCAAGGGAGTCGACACGCTCATCATCTGCGGCGTCTCCACCAGCGGTTGCATTCGTGCCACGGCCACCGACGCGATGCAGCAGGGCTTCATCCCGATCGTGGTGCGCGAGGCCGTCGGGGATCGGCACCCCGGGCCTCACGAAGCGAATCTCTTCGACATCGAGGCCAAGATCGGTGACGTCGTCAGCGAGGCAGAAGTGCTCGGCCACCTCGACCGTGGGTGACGGGGGACTCGCCTCGTCCTCACACCCGCCTCCGACCGAACGTCGGGTGCTGATCTCGGTCATCGCGGTGACGACCTCCGGTGTCCTCCCGGTCTTCCTGTTCGGAGGATTGGCGGTGCAGATTGCCGCCGATCTCGGACTGTCCCCGGCGGCCAAGGGCCAGGTCGTCGCCGGCTACTTCGGGTTGTCGGCGCTGACGTCGGCCTGGTCCGGCCGCTTGACCGAACGATTCGGCTCGTCGCGGCTCATGCGATCGGCTGCCCTCGTGGGGGCCACATCGTCGTTCGGGGTCGCTACCGCCCGTTCCGCCCTGTGGCTGATGATCGCCGTCGCGATCGGCGGGTTGGCCAATGCCTTCGCCCAGCCGGCAGCGAACGCACTCGTGGTTCGCTCCATCCCCAAGGCGCGACAGGGGTTCGCGTTGGGGATCAAGCAGGCGGCGATTCCCACGGCCACCTTGCTGGCCGGCCTGGCCGTTCCCACGGTCGCCCTCACCGTTGGTTGGCGGTGGGCCTTCGCCGCCGCCGGGGGAGGAGCGTTGGCCGCGCTGGCGCTCACGCCGACCGTGTACCGGCCCGTCTCCCATCAGCGACGAGCAATCGGAACGATCTCGGGACCGTTGCTCCGGCCACTACTGGTGTTGTCGCTCGGGGTCGGCCTCGGATCGGCGATGGCCAACATCCTGGGCGCATTCATCACCTCGACCGCAGTCGTTGCCGGCCTCGGGCCGGGAGCGGCCGGCCTGCTCCTGGCGGCCGGGAGTGCGTTGGGTCTGTCGTTGCGGGTGGGATCGGGCTGGATGGCCGATCGGCGAGGTCACGGACATGTGACGGCGGTCGCTGTGATGCTGTTCGGGGGAGCCGTCGGCGTGCTTGGTATCGCCAGCGGCATGACCGGCGCCGTTGTCATCGGCACACTGCTGGCCTTCGGGTCGGGTTGGAGTTGGCCCGGCGTCTTCAACCTGGCCGTCGTCAACAACTATCCGTCGACACCGGCGGCCGCCACCGGCGTCACACAGACGGGGTCCTACACCGGGGGCGCGCTGGGCCCGTTGGCCATGGGAGCCATGGTGCAGCAGTGGGGCTATCCGTGGGCCTGGTTGGTCGTGGCCTTCCTGGCGCTGGCGTCCGGTGCGGTGATGTTGGTCGGTCGGGCGCTCCTGGCCGGTCTGCCCGATGCTCACCGCACGACGGCGGCCACCAGTGCGTCGGCGTGACGGGTGGCGCTGGCGGGATCGAGTCGCTGCCCGGTGACCAGCAGGCGATAGTAGGCCGGCCCGGCCAGGAACTCGACCAGCGATGCTTCGTCGAGACCGGGGCGAATCGTCCCGGCATCGATGCCGCGACGGATGACCGAGCCCACCTGCTGCTGACGACTGTGCCAGAGCTGTTCGATCGCCTCGGTGAGTTCGGGATCCCGATCCTTCTCCGCCAGCAAGCCGGCCAGCGCGCGGCCCAGTGCCGTGCCGTCGAGGGATCGATAGAGATCGCGAACGAGCGACCGGAGGTCCGAGGCGATGTCCCCGGTATCGGGGAGTGGCACGTGGTCGTGCTTGAGTCCGCGCAGGACGTCGACGACGAGGGCTGCCTTGGACGGGGCCCGTCGGTACAGCGTAGTCTTCGACACTCCCGCTCGTTCAGCGACGTCGTCGACTCGGAGCCCTTCGTAGCCGTCCGATGCGAGAATCTCGATCACCGCGGCCGACAACGCAGCGTCCACGGTCGAGGACCGAGGACGACCCGGTCTCCGGGAACTCGTCTTGGGGGGACCCTTGGCCTGTCTCACGTCGTCTCTGTCACCTCGCCTCTGTCACATCGTCTCTGTCACGTCGTCTCTGTCACATCGTCTCTGTCACATCGTCTCTGTCACATCGTCTCTGTCACGTCCCCGGCTGAGT
>CALACD010000005.1 GCA_937890445.1 uncultured Acidimicrobiia bacterium
GGATGTCGGTGTGAGGGATGTCGGTGTGAGGGATCTGCTGCCTCTACAGTCGCCTCGATGACGAATCGGTGGGTGCTCGGTGCCCGGCCCCGTACGCTCCCGGCCGCCGTTGTGCCGGTCGCCGTCGGAACTGCGGTCGCAGTTGGTCAGGTGCCGGGTGGCCTCATGGCCTGGCGAGCGGCGGCTGCGTTGGTCGTCGCGATCAGTCTCCAGATCGCCACCAACTACGTGAATGACTATGCCGACGGGCAGCGGGGTACCGACGATGCCCGAGTCGGCCCGGTCCGTCTGGTGGCATCTGGCTTGGCCACTGCGGGTGAGACCAAGCGGGCGGCGGCAGCGGCGTTCGCGGCAGCGGGATTCGCCGGCGCCGGGCTGGCGGCGGCCGTCGGTCCCGAACTCCTGGTGGTGGGCGCATTGTCGATCGTGGCGGGCTGGGCCTACACCGGTGGCCCACGACCCTACGGGTACCTCGGCATGGGGGAGGTGTTCGTCTTCGTGTTCTTCGGCGTCGTCGCCACCGTCGGCTCCACCTATGTCCAGACCGGTTCGGTGCTCGGGCTCAGCATGCTGGCCTCGGTGCCGGTCGGGTTGTTGGCCGTCGCTCTCCTGGTGATCAACAACTTGCGCGACATCCCGGGTGACACCGATGCCGGCAAACGTACCTTGGCCGTCCGTCTCGGCGATTCCGTCACTCGACGGCTCTACGTTGTTCTGTTCGCCGTGGTGGCTGGCGGTATCGTGACCAGTGCGGTTGTTCGGCCGCTCGCCCTGCTCGGACTGGTGGGGTTGGCCGCCGCCGCAGGGCCGATTCGGCACGTGGTGGCAGGTGCCGAGGGCGCCCAACTGATCCCCGTCCTGGGCGCGACCGGACGTTCCCAGCTGCTCACCGGACTGCTCTTCGCCGCCGGATTGGCCCTGAGCGGCTGAGTTCGACCGGCAGAAACCTCTCAATAGGTCTCGATGACTTGCCGATGAGAGGATGTGGCCGAAGCGCGAAAGAAACGGGAGCGAAAGCACTCGCTTTCCAAGACGACGGCTGGCCCGACGCGTCTTCAGAACAAGCGTCAACAGAAGATCGTGAGCATGGTCGACGGCTACGACTCCACCGTGACCATTTCGACCGGTTTGCGCAACGTGCTGCTGGTCTGGGTGTTGCCCGGACTGGCGATGGCACTGTTGGGGTTGGCCGGCATCCTCAACCCGGGCGGGGGAGCCCTGGTCCAGGACTCCTTCTCCGAGATGCTCTTCGCACTCCGGGTCGGAACCAGCCTGCTCTCCCTGCTGACCGTCGTCGTCTCGATCGTGTGGGCGGTTCGGACCTGGGGCAACATTCGTCGAGTCGGCAAGAGAGCCAGGGTCGGAGCCTGGACCGTCGTCAAGCGACATCTGGCCTTCTTCCTCATCTCGCCGTTCCTGTTCATCGGCGGAGCGTTCCTGAACCCGGTGTTCTTCCTGATCGGGGCGGTCGTGTTGTTCCTCGGGATGTCGCTGGGACCGTTCCTGGTGCTGGCCCTGATCCGGCTCTGAGCCTCCAGCAGGCGTCGGCCATCAGCGCTCTGACCGGGATCTCCTGCATCGTTGCTGCCCTCACCGGTGCCCGTCTGGTGTCGGAGATCTCACGTCGGCAGGATGATCGGCTTGCTGCCATCATCGGTAGCGTCGACTTCGACGGCGACGATGATCGCCGAGAGGTCACCACGCAGCAGATCGAGACAGCGTGGGCCAGTTCCGAGACGCTGGTGTCCTTCAACGGACACTGAGTCGAGGGCGTCGGAACACCCGAGCCGAAGCTTCAGCCGACGGTTTCCGCGATGAGGTTCAGTAAGCGGGGAGGTCCGCTGACGACCAGCGTGCTGACCACGGATTCCTCCCATTTCGCCAGGTCGTCCCGTATCTTCTCCTTGGGACCGATCAACGCGATGTCCTCCACCATGGCGGTCGGAACCGCTGCGATCGCTCGTTTCTTGTCACCCACGAGATAGAGCTCCTGGATCTTGCGGCACTCGGCCTCGTAGCCCATGCGGGCGAACACATCGAGATGGAAGTTGGCATCCTTGGCCCCCATCCCGCCCGCGTAGAGCGCAAGCATGGGACGGACGGCATCGGCCGCTGCCTCGACGTCGTCCATGACGACAACGGGAACGACAGCGGCAACATCGAAGTCGTCGAACGACCGGCGAGCTCCCTCGCGACCGAACCCCTCGGCCAGGGCATCTCGGTAGAACGCATTGTCCTTGGGCGCGAAGAACAGCGGCAGCCAACCATCGGCGATCTCGGCCGTCATCGCCACGTTCCTGGGTCCCTCCGCCCCCAGATAGATGGGAATGTCGGACCTCAAGGGGTGAACTGTCGACTTCAGGGGCTTGCCCAGGTCGGAGCCCCCCTTGTAGGGAAGCTGATAGAACTCGCCCTGGTACTCCACCGGTACGTCACGGGCCCAGATCTTGCGGATGATCTCGACGTACTCGCGCGTGCGGGCCAGCGGCCGAGGGTACGGCCGGCCATACCAACCCTCGACAACCTGCGGGCCCGACGCACCGAGTCCCAGACGAAAGCGTCCGCCCGAGAGGTGATCGAGGCTCATGGCAGCCATGGCCATCGCCGCCGGAGTCCGGGCCGAGATCTGGCAGATCGAGGTGCCGAGAGCGATGCGTTCGGTGGACGCTCCCCACCAGGCCAGTGGTGTCAGTGCATCCGAGCCATAGGCCTCGGCCGTCCACATGCTGTCGAATCCGAGGCGCTCGGCCTCGGCCACCTGCTCGGCAGCTCCCGGCGGCGGCCCCTGTGACCAATACCCCATCCCCAATGCCAGCTTCATGTGCACCTCCGATGATCCACGTTCGGTTTACCACCCCTACGCTGTCGAGCGTGAGTCGGCCCGGACACTACGAAACGCTGAAGGTCGCCCCGACCGCAGCGCTGGATGAGATCCGCCGGGCCTATCACGCCGAGGCGCGACGCTGGCACCCCGATCGCTTCAGCGAACGTCGTGCCGATGAGGCGGCCCGGGCCGAGGATTCGATGCGCCAGGTCAACGAAGCTTGGCGAGTCCTGCGGGATCCCGAGCTACGTCGACGCTACGACATGGAACTCACGGGCACGTCACCCCGTCCCCGGTCGGGCATCCACGTCGATGCCAACAACGTGACCCGGATCGATCCCCGACTCCTGGATCCGACGTTTCTCCAGGAACGACGCGAGGCCCAGGCGGACTACATCGACAATCGTCGCTCGGCCGTGCTTCGCTACGCTCCTTGGGTCGCGCTGATGACCCTGTTGCTGGGGATCTTCATCTTCACCGCCTATCAGGGGGATGACCGTCCGGCGACGGTCGCGACCACGATTCCAGGACCGCCGGTGGGCGTGCCGGCCAACGCCTGTGTCCGCATCATCGGCGGACCGCAGCTCCTGCAGATCCCCTGCGAATCGGGCATCTACGACGGTCGAGTCATCGGAGCCTACGAACCCGGTGGCAGCTGCACCACCGATCCGGTGACGATTCGAGAGGTCGAGTTGTCCAACGGCATCACGGTCTGTCTGGGGGCCTGAGTTCGTGGTGTGAATCCCGTCTCGTGCGGGTCGAGACTACGGTCACATCGTGGACTTTCGGGATCATCGAGTCAGTGACCTAGCCGCCCGGGTGCGGAGCCGAGAACTCTCGGCCCGTGAGTTGACCGAGGTGGCGTTGGAGCGCATCGAGGCTCTGGAACCCAGACTCCGTGCCTTCGTCGTGGTCGACGCAGAACGGGCAATGGCTGCGGCGGCTGATGTCGATCGTCGGCTGGTCGAAGGGATGGGGGTCGGTCCACTGGCCGGCATTCCGCTCGCGGTCAAGGATCTGGAGGACGCCGAAGGTCTTGCGACCCGGTACGGCTCGACGTTGTCGAGCGATGCGCCTGCGGTCGGCGACTCGGTCCTGGTCGCCCGTCTCCGGGCTGCCGGTTGTGTCGTGGTGGGCAAGACGACGACTCCCGCCTACGGCCACAAGGGCGTGACCGAGAGTGCGTTGAGTGGCGTGACTCGGAGCCCGTGGAGTCTCGATCGCACTCCGGGAGGATCATCAGGAGGATCAGCGGCGGCTCTGGCCAGCGGGATGGTTCCGCTGGCCACCGGATCCGACGGAGGAGGCTCGATCCGACTTCCGTCTGCTCTGTGCGGATTGAGCGGCATCAAGACGACACAGGGACGAGTGCCCAACGGTGGACCCACGCCCCCCGGGTCCGCTCACTTCTCGGTCAAGGGGCCGATGGCTCGCCGGACAGCCGATTTGGCCTTCGCACTCGACGTCTGTACCGGCCCGCATCCCACCGCTGCCGCCTCGTCTCCGTGGATGGGTCAGAAGACGAAGGGGTA
>CALACD010000006.1 GCA_937890445.1 uncultured Acidimicrobiia bacterium
GTCGACGAGGGAATCATGCAGCGCGTCGAGTATCAGAGCCATCCGCCCCGATCGGAGTACCGACTGACCCAGCAGGGACGCGAGGTGTATCCGATCCTCGCGGCGATGGCAGCGTGGGGTGACCGGTGGCTCAGCGGGCCCGACGGCACGCCGCTCGTACTGCATCACACGGCGTGCGACCACGACATGCACGCCGTCGTGGTGTGCAGCGAGTGCGACGAACCGATCGACGTCCGAGAGATCAGGGCACAGCCTGGACCTGGCTACCGAGCCGATCACGAGCCGTCGGCGACCGCTTGACGAGCGTGACCGCCGTCGATGCCGGCGCGCGCCGCAGGACGCTCGCCACCCGCAACGGGAGGAGCCTGGCGCTGGTGGTCAGCGCGGCTGGCCTGATCACTTCGATCAGCCTCGGGGCGCGGGCGACGTTCGGCTTGTACCTCGACCCCGTCATCGCTGACCTCGGCACCGGGCGAAGCATGTTCAGCCTGGCCGTGGCGATCCAGAACATCGTATGGGGACTCAGCCAACCCATCGCCGGCGCCGTCGCCGATCGCTACGGCGCCGCCCGGGTCCTCAGCGTCGGCGGCGTCGGCTATGCCGCCGCGCTCGTGCTGATGGCGAACGCGCAATCCGCCACGGTGTTCACGCTGTCGGCCGGGTTCCTGTTGGGTATGGCCACCGGCGCGGCGAGCTTCTCGGTCGTGCTTGCCGCCGTCGGTCGCATGGCACCGCCGAAGCACGCGTCGATGGCGCTCGGCATCGTCACCGCGATGGGTTCGGTCGGGCAGTTCGTGCTGATCCCGTTGACTCGCGAACTCATCGACGGCAACGGCTGGCGCAACACCGCCCTGCTCTTGGCGGTGTTCGTCGCCTCGATCGTGCTGTTCTCCGGGCCGCTGCGGGGCAAGGCCGTCGAGCAACAGGGCCCGGCCGAAGTCGAGCCGACAGCGGCGCGCCGGGCGGTGCCGTTGGCCCAGGAACTCCGCCGGGCGTCGCGCCACCGTCCGTATCTGTTGCTGAACGTGGCGTTCTTCGTCTGCGGGTTCCACGTCACCTTTATCGCCACCCACCTCGTGTCCTACGCAGGTGATGTGGGCGTCGGCCGCGGCCCGGCGTCGACCGGATTGGCGCTGATCGGTCTGTTCAACATCTTCGGGTCACTCATCGCCGGGTATCTCGGCAGCAGGCGACCGAAGACGTATCTCCTGTCGGCGATCTACGCGTTGCGGGGCATCGTCATCACGGCCTTCGTCCTCATCCCCGTCAGCGGTACGACGGTCGTGGTGTTCGGCGCTGCGATCGGTCTGCTCTGGCTGTCCACGGTGCCGCTCACGGGCGGCATCGTGGCCGCCCAGTTCGGCACGGCCCACTCGGGCACTCTGTTCGGTCTCGTCTTCCTCTCCCACCAAGTCGGTGCCTTCATCGGGGTCTGGGTCGCCGGGTTGTTGGCCGACGGCACCGGCAGCTACGCGGTGGTGTGGTGGATCTCAGTGGCCCTCGCCGCTCTGGCCGCTGTGTTGCACCTGTTCATCGACGAGCAGCCGGCACCGCCCGCTCCGGCACAGTCGCCCGCCGCCGGAGCGGGTGGTCTCGCACCGGCCGGCGCGGCGGTGGTCATCCTCGTCGTCGGTGCTGCCGCAGCCTTGACCGCACGACCGACCGAGGCCGGCACCAACGAGGCGAGGTCGATCATCTGCGTGCTCCACCCTGCCGGCTCGAGCTGACTGACGACGATCCCGAGGCCATACGGTCTGCGGGCCGCTGCCACGCCGACGGTTGTGCGTTCACCAGTCGAGACGAGATCGATCGGATGGGTTGCATGATGATACTCTCCCGTCTCCGTTCGTCTGAAGGAGGCAACCAGTGAAGATCTCGATGGCACTCGGGGCGGGAGCGAGCCTCGACCCCACGGCGCTTTCCCGTCAGGTGCAGGACCTGGAACGCGCCGGGGTCGACCTCGTCTGGGGTGGCGAGATCTACGGCTACGACCTGGTCTCGACGCTGACCTGGGTGGCGGCGCACACGTCCAGGATGCAGATCATGACCGGCATCCTGCCGATCTACAGCAGGACCCCGGCGTTGATCGCCCAGACCGCCATGACCATCGACACGCTCTCCGAAGGTCGCTTCATCCTGGGGCTGGGCACGTCGGGGCCCCAGGTCATCGAGGGCTGGCACGGTGTGCCGTTCGACAAGCCGCTCGGTCGGACCCGTGATGTGATCGAGATCTGCCGCAAGGTGTGGTCGGGCGGCAGGGTCGAACACGATGGGCGAGCGGTCAGCCTCCCGTTGCCGGAGGGCGAGGGCAGCGGGCTGGGCAAGCCGCTGCGTCTCATGTGCCAGCCCCTTCGCCGCGACATCCCCATCGCGGTGGCTGCGATCGGGCCCAAGAACGTCGAAATGACCGCAGAGGTGGCCAACGTCTGGCAACCGATCCACTTCCTCCCCGAGAAGTTCCACGACGTCTGGGGCGAATCGCTCGCAGCCGGCCGGGCCAGGCGGGCACCGGAGCTCGGCGAGCTGGAGATCGTGGCCGGCGGAACCGTCGCCCTCGGCTCCGGGCCACTTGTCGAGTCGGCCCGCAAAGCGATCCGCGACAACGTGGGCTTCTACGTCGGCGGCATGGGCGCGCGTGACAAGAACTTCTACAACGACCTGTTCCACCGCTACGGCTACGAGCAGGAAGCCAAGGACATCCAGGATCTGTTCCTCAGCGGAAAGAAGGCGGAGGCCTTCGCCGCGGTACCCGACGACTACGTCGACCGCGCCAGCCTCACCGGTGACGAAGGACGGGTGCGCGAACGGATCGCCGTGTACAAAGAAGTCGGCGTGACCTACCTCGACATCGCGATCCCGGAGGGCACCGAGGAACCGCTCACGGTGATCGAGAAGATCAAGGCCTGGGCCGAGTAACGCACACGTTCAGTCCTCGATCCCGCGATCGGTGACCGCCATCAAGGTGGCCGTCATGGTCGCGATGGGTCGATCTGGCGCGCTTGCGTCGACGATCCTGCCCTCGGCAACGGTGAGAGTGCGTCCTGGTTTGACGACGCGACCTGTGCCTTCGAATCGTTCTCCGTCGGCGGGACGAAGCAGGTTGAGTTTGTACTCCACGGTCAGGACCGCATGGCCAGCGGGCATCAGGCTGAGAGCGGCCCACCCGCACGCCGAGTCGAGCACCGTGCCGAGCGCGCCAGCGTGGATCAGACCGTGTTGTTGCGTCAGGCGGTCGTCGTGATCGAATGCGAGGACGACCACCCCTGGATCGATGGCGGAGATCTCGACACCGAGGGTCTTCATCATCGACTGTCTCGAGAAGCTGGCCAGACAGCGCTCTCGCCAGTTCGGGTCGGAGGGAACGAACATCAGCGTCGGCTCAGAAGACCGGGAACACGGGCTGATCGCCGAGTCGTTCCGATCGGGCCAGGGCGTAGACGACTTCCCAGTCGCCGTGGACACGGCGGGCGATGTTCTCCAAGATCTCGATGACGACGGCCACACCCCGGGGGTCGGTCTCTGGTCGCGGCTCGCCGACGCTGATCGCGAGGTCGTCGAGATGGAGCAGGACCTCGATCAGCCGTGTGCGACAGAAGTCGTCGAGGGTGAGCATGCGCCCGCCCAGGGCGCCGATCAGCCGATCAGAGGGCTCGTCGGCCAGTCGCTGACGGAGGTGTGCTGCCAGGTCGGAGCACTTCGTCGCCATGGCGGCGTGACCGATTTCGGACTCGTCCGCCGACACCCGTTTGATCTGTTCGTGGATCGGTGAGTCCACCGCAGCATGGAAGTAGGTCACCGGTGTGAGCAGGTCACCGTCGGGTTGGGCGTCTGCCGGTGTCCGGTCCAAGTAGGCGACGGTGGCCCCGGCAGCCCGCACGAGGTGCGCCGCCAGCCCACCAACGGTCATCCCCTCCAGCGCTGACGGCTCGGCCCACGCATCGCCGACCGATGGACGACTCATCAGCTCTGCTGCCGCCTCGACCGCTTCGACCACCAACAGCCGTACGGCAACCGAATCGGTCGACGAGTGAGCCGGCGGCGGGGTGGGCATGTGAGACCCCATCTCCGGTGTGCGGATGTTGGGATCGAAGAACGTGTTTTCCTCGGTGGTAGCGGTCATCGGGTCTCCTCGGTGACAGAGATGGTCGGTGGAAAGTGGGTCGCCTGGTCGCGTTGGATCGGACCCCGCGCTGGAGATTGGAGGTAGCAGGGGCGCCTGATCCTCTCGAAGTGGCTTCGTCGCCCGCAATCCCCCGAGACTCAGGGTTGCCGGCCGACGAACCCGATGAGCTTGTCCTGGGCGCTGGCGTCGTCGGGAACCGCTACCGCCGGGCCGAACATCCTTTCACTTCGAAGCATGTCTTCGGGAAGCCGTTGGAGCCCCATGAGCGTTGACTCGGCGGCAGCCTCGGGAAGGGTGGCATCGACGCCGATCGCCCGAGCCAAGTCCCACGAATGAACCAGTAGGTCGGCCGTGATGAGGCCGGCAACGGCTGGTTTCGGTGTGCCTCCCAGTGCTTCTGCTGTGCCCTCCAGGTTGGCCGGGTCGGCGAGCGCCGTCGCGAGCGCAGGCTTCAAAGTCGCCCATTCGCCGTCGGGATCGACATCGGCGCCGAAGACGCCGGCGCCTCGCCCCTGCCAGTGCATCGCATGATCCACGAGCTCCCGCACAGTCCAACCTTCACAGGGGGTCGATTTCTCCCAGTCGTCGTCGCCAACCTGGCCGATCACTTCGTCCCACTTGTCTGCGGCAGCAGACCAGACGTCACCAATGCTGTCCATTGTCTCGTTCCTCCTGTCGGTCGTGTCTGCATCTTCGCACACGCGCCTGCT
>CALACD010000007.1 GCA_937890445.1 uncultured Acidimicrobiia bacterium
TCACTTCGGATCGATCGGGCCTTCCTCCAACACCGAGCGATAATCCCAGGCTGGAACGCACAGGCCCGCGAAACAGAACCGGCGAACTGTGGGAGGGCCGACCGTCGGTTGGATAGCGCATAATCACGGTTCGGCGGGCAGCCGAGGCCTTGCGAGCACCAGCGCGAACGCGAGCGGCGAGGTGACCCATACCGCTCGCTGCGCTCGCTCGAAAGAGTGCCCCAGATCGCCGGTTTCGCGCCGCTATTTCTTGACCCTCCAACGCGCCATGGAGGGCGTGCAGGCCGGGAAGGCGGAGACTGCTTTGGAAGGGTCGACCGGTGCAGCAATACCGTCGTGATTACCTGAATGCCCGCCGAGTGGCTGCGCATCGAGCTCGACGAAGGTCTCCGTCACGGCGAAGACAACTCAGCGTGGCCGACCCTCGGCGAACTCCAAGCGCCATCTCTCCAACGAAAATACCTGAGACACATCTGCAGGTCCTGCGGACCTGGTTGTGGAGAGATGGCACCCTCGATCTCTCGGTCACTGTCGGTGATCTCTCCAAACGATGAAATCACCTCAACGAACGCAACCATGACGGTCGAGACCACGAAGCCCCGTCGTCGAACCTGCCCGATCGGCAAGTGACCCACGATCGGAGCGAGCACGGCTGTGAGAGCGGGGCTCGCTCGCTCCGGATCTCAGCCCGATGTCCCAACAGCCCAATCCCGCGGGCCACAGAGGTAGGTGATGACACAGATATCCACCGACTCCTCGAGCCCGCCCGCCCTTTGGGACATCGCTGCACTCGCTCGGCGTCTCTGCGTCACCGAGCGATTCGTCCGCCGGCTCGTTGCCGAGCGCCGTGTCCCGTACTGCAAGGTCGGCAAGTTCATCCGCTTCGACCCCGAACGCATCGACACATGGCTCGCTTCGACCTCGATCGACAGTCTCTGAAGCCGAATGGCGAAACGCGCCCTCTCGATCTCGCGCCCTGGCCACACTTGCCGCTATCGGACGACCTCACCGGACGAGCCGAACGCTGAGCGCTGGCGCCTCCGTGATGTCGGGTCATTTTGGGCCGCCTGGCCATCTCCCATTTCATCTCACATTCTTGGCGGTCCGCAGGACCTCCAGTTGTGTCCTCACTTCTAAGGGTTCAAAAGTGGGAGATGGTTTGCGGACTGCCATGGCAGCAACCCGGCGTGATCCTCATCTCATATTTCGGTGCGACCAAGAGACGTGACACATCTGCAGCTTGCTACGCAAGCGTCGAAATGTGAGCTGATGACGGCGGCGTCAGCGAGGTAGTTCAAGACGCTGGCTGCCGAAGTCAGCCCGACGCCGACTTTCGACCAGCGGTGTCCGATCGTCGCGCTCGAGGTGTCCCTCGTTGGCATGGAGACGGGAGGGCCGACGTGCTCACGAACAACAGCAGATCAGGAAGCGGCGGTCTCGCCAAAGAAGTTGACGGTGCACTGATGGACATCGAGACGCTGGCGGTTCGCCTGGGCGTCAGCGTGAGGTTTGTACGCAGGCTCGTCGCTGAGCGTCGAATGCCGTTTCTCAAGATCGGCAAATTCATTCGGTTCGATCCAGCCGACGTCGATGCATGGATCGAGTTACGCCGAGTAGGTCCGTCATCTTGACCAACGAGATGTGCCGAGATGAGAAAAGGATGTCGAGCAAGATCCAGCCTCAGGTTGGGTGTGCAGCGACGCGTGGTCGATGCAACGAACTCTTGAATTCAAGGGCCCTAGCGAAGGGTTTGACGGCACAACCCTTCGAAACAGATCTTGGAACGCTGCATAGCTTTCGAATACTGTACGCTCTGCAGCGATGAAGACGACGCCACGGATCGATCTGATCGCAATGATCGAGGAACTCTCCGAGGCACAGCATGGCTACTTCACCCGGGCCCAAGCACACGATGTCGGGGTCCGAGACGTCCAGCTCTCACGTGCAACCGACTACGGACAGATACGACGCCTCGACCATGGCATCTACCGAGTCGCCGGAGCGGGTCACGACGAACACGCCGATCTGCGTATCGCTTGGCTGCGACTTGATCCGAAGCGTCGGGCCCGGGAGCGCACCAAAAGCCCCACCATCTGGGTCTCCCACCAAACGGCCGCCACGCTCCTCGGTCTCGGCACGTTCATCCCGCCCACACATCAGTTCATCTCCACCGTGCGCAAACAACTCCGCTCCGACGCACTGCACGTCCAGGTTCGCCCCGAGGGGCTTACCCCGGATCAGTGGGTGATCAGAGACGGGATGGCAGTCACGTCGCCCCTACAAACCCTGATCGACCTCGACGCTGCAAACACCGACGGCGGCCATCTCGGAGAGTTCCTCCGAGATGCAATCGACACCGGAGCAATCCGCACCCAGGACCTCAACCGAGCCGAACTGCGGACCCCGGCTGATGCACTACTCGACATGGCCGGCAACGGCACCGGCCGATGACGGTCCCCCATCGCTACGCCACCGCAACCGCGCTGCACGATGCGATCAAGGTGCGCGCCGCAGCCGAAGCCAAACGCGGTCAGCACGACATCAACCAGATCCGGCGGCACTTCGCATACGACAGGTTCCTGACCCGCCTCTTCCTCGACCCAGAATCAACCTGGGTGCTCAAGGGCGGAACCGGCCTCCTCGTCCGCGTGCCCCAGCGAGCGCGCCACACCCAAGACATCGACCTCTACCGTCACGGCGAGATCGAGCGTGCCCATACCGAACTTTCGGCCGCTGCGAACCTGGACCTCGGTGACTTCTTCAGCTTCGATCTCGAGCGAACCGGCGCTCTCGCCGGCACCACCTCTGGCCGCAGGTACAAGGTGGTCGCCTACATCGGTGACATCAAGTTCGCCGACTTCCAGATCGACGCCGTCGTCGACTCGAACATGACCGGTGTCCCCGACCGCGCGCCAGGGCTCCGACCCATCGACATCGACGGGCTCCCCACCACCACGTACCGCGTCTACCCGGTGGTCGACCATCTCGCCGACAAGCTCGTTGCGATGACGAGCAGGTTTGCCGGAGATCGCTCCAGCACCCGCTTCCGTGATCTGGTCGACATCGTGCTGATTGCCCAAACGCAAACGATCGACGCCGAAGCGCTATGCACGGCTGTCGAATCGGAACGACGCCACCGAAACCACCAACTGCCCGAACGACTCGAGCTGCCCGACCAAACGTGGGTGGGCGGCTACGCAGCAATCGCACGAACGGTCACCGGATTCGATGTACAGAACGCCAACGACGCGCTCGAGATTGCGGTGGCGCTCTATCGCCCAGTCTTCGATTACACGACCGCCGGCACCTGGGAGCCATCGACGATGGAGTGGATTTAGCGCGACCAGCGGACGTGCTTTCGCGCCTGCTCGAGTTCCCATCGTTGCAGACGGCGGCCCATGTGTCAGGTAGTACGCCCGACCTGGCAGTTCGAATCGAGGAACCGCAGCGAGGGAAGATCTGATCGTCGCATTCCGTTCGCCATCCGCGATGCGTAGGCGCTCGGGTTCAGCCGCTCGCCGTGGGCGTTCGGCCTCGTCGGCGGGCGGATCCCGCCATGCAAGGTGCGTCGCCGAGCTGTCGAAGCCGTGGCCTTCCTGGATGGCGAACCATGCCTGCGTCGAGGTCGTATACCACGCACCAACGGAGGAGACCATGTCGAAGAGATCGTCAAACGTCGGTCACAGCTCTTCTTGACATCTCAGCACCGCAGATGGAGAACTCGGGGAGCGTCAGTGAGTCGCTTCCATGTAGCTCGGAGAGCCAGGCACCGGCTACTGGCAGGTGACTGGATCGCCGTCTCGATTCGTCCAGACGGCGTCTAGGTCGAACCCAACAAGATCCTC
>CALACD010000008.1 GCA_937890445.1 uncultured Acidimicrobiia bacterium
GCTGCGTTGGCCGGGGACACGACGACGACGACGGCTGCCACGGACGACACCGAGGTCATGGCCGAGCCGCAGAACATCGCCGAACTCGAGGCATTGTGGGCCACCAATCGCCAGAAGGTCATCGACGACATCTCATCGAATGGCTACGGCATGACGGACGGAGTACTCACCGGGCCGGGCGGGTTCACCATCGACACCGCTGATTGCCCCGCTGACTGGTCCGACACCGAGGGCGTCACCGCCGATTCGGTACTGCTCGGCAATACGATCGCCCTCTCGGGTAATCTGGCCGCCTACGGCAACATCACCGCCGGCATGCAGGCCTACTTCGATTACGTGAATGCCAACGGTGGCATCAACGGCATCATGATCGAGGCAATCGTCAAGGACGACGCCTATGTCGCGACCCAGACCATCGAGCTGGTGGACCAATTGTTGCAGTCGGAGAAGCCCTTCTCCATCCAGACGTTGGGTTCGCCGAACTCGTTGGCCGTGTACGACACGATGAACACCAACTGCGTCCCTCACCCGATGGCCATGACCGGTCACCCGGCGTGGGGTGATCCGGTTGGGCATCCGTGGACCACGGGCAACCAGATGTCCTACGCCACCGAGGCCATCTTGTGGGGTGCGTGGATCAAGAACAACATGGCGGATCAGTTGCCGGTGACGGTTGCCGGTCTGGTGATGGACAACGACTTCGGTCTTGCCTACGAAGACGGCATGAAGACCTACGCCGAGGCGAACCCTGACGTCGTCAGCGACTTCATCGTGGTGCGTCATGACCCGGCTGCGCCGACGGTGACGAACGAGATGACGACGATTGCGGCTGCGAATCCGGATGTGTTCATCTCGATGACTGCTGGTAACCCGTGTCTGTTGGCGGTGGAAGAGACCGCTCGTTCGGGTCTGAAGGACTCGGGTGCGGTGTTGTTCGCCCCGTCGGTCTGCAAGGACGCGACGTCGTTCATGATTCCTGCCGGTGATGCCGGTGACGGCTTCTACATCGTCGGTGGCGGACTCAAGACCTGTACCGATCCGCAGTACGCCGACGAGCCGTATCAGATGTTCGTGCACGAGACGCTCACTGCGGCCGGACTGGATTGGGCGGCTCAGGGCAACTTCTGCACCGGGTTCGAGCTCTTCGCCTGGCCACTGGTGGAGTCGCTGCGAGTCGCCGCCGAACTCGAGGGTGGACTGACCCGCACCAACTTCATCTTGGCGCAACGCACCTTGGCAGTTGACGCTCCGTTCATGCTCGACGGCATCACCTACGCCATGAGCGGCAATGACGATGCCTACTTCATCGAGGGCTCCGACATCGCCCAGTACGACGCTGCTGCGGAGTCCTGGATCCAGCAGGGCCCGGTCGTCGATCTGAACGGATCGTCGCCGAACTGCTCCTGGAGTGACACCGGTTGCTGACTTCGTCAGCGACCAGAGCGTGAATTTGTAGGTTGAGGGCCGAGGGTCGATCATGATCCTCGGCCCTCGAACGTCAGGACCCTCGGTACGTGGCACTTCTTCTTCAACGAATCTTCGATGGACTCTTCAACAGCGCCATCTATGCATCGCTGGCCATCTCGCTGGTCTTCATCTATCGGGCCACCGGTCTGCTCAACTTCGCCCAGGGCGAGCTGGCCACGTTCAGCGCCTACGTCGGCTTCCTGCTCGTTCGGCCGACCGAACTGGCGCTGGCCGGGGGCGCCCTGGTCGCCTTCCTCCCCGGACTTCCCTGGCCCGTCCCGCTGGCCATCCTTGGAGCCGTCCTGTTCGGGATGGCAGCCGGGGCCCTGACCGAGCGCCTCCTGTTTCGACCACTCGAGGGCAGGCCGGTGCTGTCGGTGGTCAACATCTCGATCGGAATGCTGATCGCCATCAACGCCTTGTCGGCCGAACTCTGGACAACGCGACCACGGCTCTTCCCCAGCCCCTTTCCCTCCGCCCCCGACGACTTCATCGGCATCGGTGGAGCCCGTCTCCGTTTCGAATCCATAGGTGTCTGGCTGACCCTGCTCGGGGTGCTGATGATCCTGGGGTTCTTTCTCCACCGCAGCAAGGCCGGTCTCGCCTTCCGAGCCATCACCGCCAACCGCGAATCGGCGCAACTGGTCGGCATCAACGTCGGGCGAACGCTCATGATCGGCTGGGCCGTCGCCGCCGGCATCGGGGCCCTGGCGGCCACACTCGTCGCCGACGCAGTGCTGCTGGAGCCGAACATGATGCTTCGACTGCTGATCTTCTCCTTCGCCGCTGCCACCATCGGAGGGCTCGACAGTCCAGGAGGCGCCGTCATCGGGGCACTGATCGTCGGCCTCACCCAGACCCTCGTCCCGGGCTACACCTTCGTACCGACCGAACTCAGCATGCTGCCACCGCTCCTCGCCATGTTGGTGGTGCTCCTGGTCAAGCCGACCGGGCTGTTCGGCCAGAAGCGGGTGGAACGGGTGTGACGTTGCCGCCGAAATCCCTCATGCTCGTGATGCTTGCCCTGATCGCGTTGCCACTGGTGACCGACCCGATCCAGCTTCGGCGCTACGCAAGCCTCGTTGTGCTCTCGCTCGGTGTCCTCGGGGTCGTCGTCGCCACCGGACATGCCGGCCTCATCTCCCTGGGGCACGGCATCTTCGTCGGCATCGGTGCCTTCTCGATGGCGACGTTCGTCGACAACTATCGGTTGCCGTTCCTGATCGCCTTGCCGATGAGCTTCCTCGTCACGGCGGCCGTCGGATGGCTGCTCGGACTTCCTGCCCTGCGGATCAAGGGGATCTATCTGGCCCTGGTGACGCTCGGCTTCGGCATCATGTTCCCCGCGTTGGCCAAACAGTTCCCCTCGTACACCGGTGGCGTCAGCGGACGGGCCGTCGATGCCGAGTTCAACCCGCCGGCATGGACCGGGCTCGACCCGGACGGGGACGCCGTGTTGTGGCGCTACGGCTTCTGTGTCCTGGTGTGCGGGCTGATGTTCTGGATGACCGCCAACGTGCTGAACGGTCGTATGGGACGCGCCATGCAGGCCGTCCGAGACGACGAGACCTCGGCCGCCAGCTTCGGCATCGATCTGCCCAGGGTCAAGGCCGGTGCGTTCAGTCTCTCTGCCGGTCTGGCCGGCGTCGGAGGCGCACTCCAGGTCGTGCTGTTCCCGTTCGTGAGTCACGAGCAATTCTCGATCTTCCTGTCGTTCCGGCTCTACGCCGCGGCCCTGCTCGGTGGTGTGGCCACCATTGCCGGCGCCGTCTACGGCGTCGTGGCCCTGGTGTTGATCCCCGCCATCAACGACGCGTTCCAGCTGCTCGAGAACGACGTGATCGTGTTCGGGGTCGGGCTGATTCTCTTGACGTTCGTCTCGCCCGATGGGTTGGCCGGTCTCGTTCACCGGGCAGCATCGGGGAACAAGTTCGACGGAGTCTGGGGGAATGTTCGGAGGCGGTACTCGGGTTCCTGACCCCATGTCGATCCATCAACTCCGCTCGTTCGTGATCGCTGCCGGCCTGATCACGACGGCCTGCACCGCGGAACCCTCCACCCAGGGAGGCCTTCCCGAGGGAAGTGCCGAGGACTCGTCATCGACGTCGGCCACCTTCCGTCAGGATCCTGTGGTCAACCCTCGATTGGCGTCGGGGTTCCTCGAGGCATCGCTCGAAGAACAGATCGCCGACTTCCTCGATGCGCCGAACTCGGCCAAAGGGGCCGTGATCGCCGAGGAAATGGGGGCAACGGGCGAGGTCCGCTGGGTTCCCTGGCTCTTGGATCTGCATCGACTGGCCCAATCGAACCTGGTGGACGCGGCCGCCATCGACTCGTTGGCGTCCCTGACCGGCATTGCGTCGGTCAACCAGCGAACCGCCGATTTCCAGAACTACGGCACGTGGTCACAGACCGAGGGCATCGACGGCGGAGACGGCTATCGAGACTGGAAACTGGGGCTCTATGGTCTGATCGACGACGAGTTCGCCGAGCTGCTGGCAGAAGTCCCCGACGACACGACGCTGTCCCAGATCCACTGGGGCGGCGTCACCCGGGGAGGCATTCCCGAGCTGAACGACCCCGAGCGGGTGCCGGTCCGCGACGCCGACTGGATGGTCCCCGACGAACTGGTGCTCGGCGCCGAGGTGGACGGAGCTGCCGTGGCGTACCCGGTGCGCATTCTCGGTCACCACGAGCTCGCCAACGACGTGATCGCCGGAATCCCGGTCTCGATGGTCTACTGCACCCTGTGCCGGACCGGTCTCTTGTTCGATCGCCGCATCGACATCGACGGCGCCGAGGTCGTCCTCGACTTCCAGACGTCGGGTCTGCTGTGGAGTTCCAACAAGGTGATGGTCGACGAGCCGACCGACACGTTGTGGCAGCACCTCAGTGGGATCGGCATCGCCGGGCCGTTGGAAGGGCGCGAGCTCGAGCAGTTCCCGGTCGTCACCACCACCTGGGCCGATTGGGTGGCTGAGCATCCCGACTCCGAGACGCTGGTGATTCCTCGGCCCATCTTCTTCCCCGAGACGCCCGAACGTCCACCGATCGCCTACGGGTACGAACCGGGCGGCGCCTACCAGAGCTACTACGCCAATCCCGACGTCTGGTTCCCGATCCTGGACACGCCCGACGTGTTCGCACTCAAGACCGAGATCCTCGGGATCCGGCACGAAGGCGAGAGCCTGGCGGTCAGCGTCGAGGCCCTGGCCGATGCCGGTCCCCAGGTGTTCGTCGTGGGGGGCAGGCCGGTGCTTCTGGCGCCCACGGGATCCGGAGCCCGAGGCTATGACGGCTCCGGCCTCGATCTCGGCGCCGGCCCTGCTCCCGACATCACCGACGTCGACCCGGACCAACTGACGTTGTCCGACGGTTCCGTGCTGCCTCGTCTGCCCGTCGAGCAGTCGTTCTGGTTCGCATGGTTCGGCAATCACCAGGACACCCGGACCTGGCCCACCCCCTGATCGGTCAGGCCGGAACTTCCTCGAGCACGACCAGCACCTGACCGTTGTCGACCTGGTCACCGACCGCACACCGCACCTCGATCACGGTGGCCGAACCGGGTGCGCTGATGGTGTGTTCCATCTTCATGGCTTCCATGACGATCAGTGTCTGGCCGACGGTCACCTGGTCGCCGACGGTGACAGCGACGACTCGAATGGCCCCCGGCATCGGTGCGATCTGGCCGCCGACCACGGTCGCTCCATCAGGATCGGGAAACCGTGGAATCTGCACCAGATCGAGCGAACCAGCAGGCCCGCGGACATGCCATCGCAGATCGGACCGGACGAGATCGAAGCGAGCTCGGAGACCATCGATCTCGACCACGATCCCGCCCCGGACCTCGGCGACCGGCACCACTCGAAGCGCAACGGTGGCACCGTCGACCCAGACGTCGAACCCCCCGTCACGTACCGACCGGTACGTGACCGAGACATCGCGCTCGTCGACAACGAAACGAAGTTCCTGGGGAGGCATCACCGAGTTCCGGTAGCCCGAGGGCATGAACGCCAGATGTCGGGCGGAAGCTCGCTGTTCGGCCTGGTGGAAGGCGACCACCGCAGCCAGGCTCCGGGCGAGGTCATCCCGGGACGGAACGAAGCGGGGCGCAGGGGCGACCTTCTCGATGAAGTCGGTGTGGGTGTCGCCGGCCAAGAACTCCGGCGAACGAAGTGCCGCGACCAGGAAGTCACGATTGGTGACGACGCCGGCGATGACCATGCGTTCGAGCACCAGCGCCAACCGCTGAGCGGCCTCGTGACGGCTTTCGGCATGCACGATGACCTTGGCCAACAGCGGATCGAACTCGACACTCACCGTCGACCCCTCCTCGACGCCGGAATCGAAGCGGGCCGCTGGATCCGACGGGATCGACCAGGCGGCCAGATCGCCCACCGCTGGTAGAAAATCGTTGGCCGGGTCCTCGGCGTACAGCCGAACCTCGATGGCGTGGCCCGTGATGGTCAGGTCGTCCTGTTCGACGTCGAGCCGATGGCCCTCGGCGACGCGGATCATCTGACGCACGAGATCCAGTCCCGTGATCTCCTCGGTGACCGGATGTTCCACCTGGAGACGGGTGTTGACCTCGAGGAAGAAGTACTCGCCGGTTCGATCGTCGAGCAGGAACTCGACAGTGCCGGCCGAGTGATAGCCGATGGCGCGAACCGCTTCGAGCCCGGCTGCGCCCATGCGTCGTCGCAGTTCCGGATCGAGTGCGGGGCTGGGGGCCTCCTCGATCACCTTCTGGTGCCGACGTTGGATGGAGCACTCGCGTTCGAAACAATGGACGAGGTTGCCGTGGGTGTCGCCCAGCACCTGGATCTCGACGTGGCGAGGCGCCGGCAGGTACTTCTCGAGAAAGACGGTGTCGTTCCCGAACGAGTTGAGAGCCTCCCGCTGGGCCCCGGCGAGCGCATCATCGAGCTGAGCCACCGAGTCGACCACGCGCATTCCCTTGCCGCCACCGCCGGCTGCGGCCTTGATCAATACGGGAAAGCCGATCGATTCGGCTTCAGCCCGGACATCGGTGGTTGCGGTGATCTCGACCGAAGGAAGGGTCGGGACTCCGGCTGCCACCATCAGCTTCTTGGCTTCGAGCTTGTCGCCCATGGCGGCGATGGCGGCCGGGGGAGGGCCGATCCAGATGATGCCGGCAGCCTCGACAGCATGGGCGAACTCGGCGTTCTCGGACAAGAACCCGTAGCCGGGGTGAACGGCGTCGGCTCCGGCTCGGATGGCTGCAGCCACCACCTTGTCACGGTCGAGATAGGACTCCGCGGCCGTCCGGCCGCCGAGCGCGACCGCGGTGTCGGCCTCGGCCACGAACGGAGCGGTGGCGTCACCTTCGGAGAACACCGCCACCGTTTCGATGCCCATGGCTCGGGCCGTGCGGAAGATTCGTCGGGCGATCTCGCCCCGGTTGGCGACCAGGATGCGTGTGATCATCGGAACACCCCGAAGGAATCGGCGCCCTTGACCTCGTTGTTGTGACAGACCGACAGTGACAGACCGATGACGTCCCGGGTGTCCCGTGGATCGATGAT
>CALACD010000009.1 GCA_937890445.1 uncultured Acidimicrobiia bacterium
CTGACCGATCAGGAAGATGTTGACGCCGGCCGCGATCGACGAGAGAAACCACAGGCCGCGGGCCGAGGTTTCGAGCCGTTGCCGATCGGTCACCGCTGCTCCGGCCACCGTGAGAAGGTAGATGGCAAGCAGGAGCAGCAGCCTGCGGGCCGGAGAACTCTGGTCCCATTGGCTGGCGATCAGCAACAGCAGGCCGCCGCCGATCAGCACGGCGCCGATCGAGACGAGAACCCAGATCAGCTTGTTGGCTCGCTCGGGCTCTTCGTTTCGCTGCAACGACTCTCGCAGACGTGCCGCCAACGCATCGTCGATATGCCCTTCGGCTTGCCACATCGACAGGGCATCTGCTGCATCCATGAACGTCACCTTACGTGACCACTGCGCGCCGTCGAACGTGGGCCTATCCCCCAAAACACGCTGGGGGCCAACCCGTCGAGTGCCCGCTCAGGTGCTGCGCGCCCTCAGCCGACCCGGTGCGGGATCCGCTGGTGGAACCCGTCCTCGAAGCTCCACCCACTCAGGCCGACGTCTCGGCCGATGAGGCGTTACCTTTCTCCTCCATGATCGATTTCTCCCTCACGCCGGAGCTCCAGGACCTCAAGGAGCGCACCGCAGCCTTCATCGCCGAACAGATCATCCCGATGGAGCGAGATCCGCGACTGCTGGATCACGCAAACCACGGGCCGAGCGAGGAACTGCGGCTCGAGGTCGTGGCCAAGGCCCGGGCTGCCGGTCTGGTCGCCCCCCATCTGGGTACCGAGTACGGAGGCCTGGGCCTGAGTCACGTCGGCAAGGCGATCGTCTTCGAGGAGGCCGGCTATTCGCCTGTGCTCGGGCCCTTGGCCCTGGCCATCGCCGCCCCCGACGAGGGCAACGGGCACCTTCTCGAGCAGGTCGGCAGCGAGGACCAGAAGAACCAGTTCCTGCGTCCACTGTGCGCCGGTGACGTGCGCTCGATGTTCACCATGACCGAGCCCGACGGTGGGGCCGGATCCGACCCCTCGATGATGAAGACGGTTGCCGTCGAAACCGGCGACAGCTACGTGATCAACGGCGACAAGTGGCTGATCACGGGCGCGCTCGGTGCCGCATTCGCCATCGTCATGGCCCGCACCATCGACGCCGACGGCAACGACGTCGGGGCCACCATGTTCCTGTGCGATGCCGACACGCCAGGTATCGAGGTGGTCGAAACCCTCGACACCATGGACTCCAACGCCGTCGGCGGCCACTCGGTCATGCGTTTCACCGATCTCGAGGTCCACAAGTCACAGGTGCTGGGCGAGGTCGGCAAAGGCTTCCGCTACGCCCAGGTACGTCTCGGTCCTGCTCGCCTCACCCACTGCATGCGTTGGCTCGGGGCCGCCCGCCGGGCTCACGACATCGCCACCGACTACGCCCGGACTCGCGAAGCGTTCGGCAAGACGTTGGGTGAGCACGAAGGCGTCGGCTTCCAACTGGCCGACAACGTGGTCGATCTGCATGCCTGTCGGCTCATGATCTGGCAGTGCGGCTGGGTGCTCGACCAGGGCGACCAGGCCCGTCTCGAGTCCTCCATGGCCAAGTTGTACTGCTCGGAGTCGCTGAGCCGGGTCGTCGACCGCTGTGTCCAGGTGCTCGGCGGCACCGGCATCACCGGTCGCACCGTCGTGCGGGGCATCTACGAGGACATTCGTGCTTTCCGCATCTACGACGGCCCCAGCGAGGTGCACCGCTGGTCGATCGCCCGCCAAACTCTCAAGGTCTGAGGTCCCTATCGAGTGGTCGACGGCGGCCCGACCACTGCGTCGCCGATCGAGATGTCACCGGGGCTGTCGACGCGAGCGTAGACACCCAGGATCGGCTGACCCGTGTGTTCGCGCAGCAGTTCGACCACGTTGGCATCGCGCTGCGCCGTCTCGGGATCGACAGCGGTCGCGGCGCAGCGTTTGGTCTCCATCAACACCGTGAGCTTCACGTCTCCGATCGAGATCGAACGGTTGACCATGTCCCTCTCGAAGAAGGGTGGCCAGCCATCGACGATGACGTTCGCCCGAAAACGGGCGGGATCGAGAAACACTCGGGCTCGGGCCGAGACCTCCTCGAGCGAGGCCCGGTTCAGGATCGAGATCGAGTGCATCATCTCCTCGGAAACGACCGAAACGTCGGTGAAGCAGTGGGACGCCGACGACACGAGACGCGCCATGTCGCCGCCGGACAGACCGACTCGTTCCGACACCAGCGCTGCCACCTGCGCCCGTTGCGTCGCCTCCGACAGATCGAAGGTCGAGGGGCCCGAACCCAGGTCGAGGTGCAGTGTGATTCCGTCGGATTCGAGTCGGGATCGGACACCGGCGAGCTGCTCATCCCGCATCAGGGTCAGGAACCGAGCTTTCGGGAATGGTTCGGGGTGCTCCTCGTCGAACGGAGTGTCGTGACGAGCGAATCCGTAGCGACGATCGTCGGGGAAACCATGACCGGCTTCGAGACGCACCCCCCGCAGCGGCTGCCCGCTCAAGGACTTGATCGGATAGGTGAACAGCGCAGAGATGTGTCCGGTCATAGGTTCGTCGAGTGTGGCATCATCGCCTGCACCGAGGAAAGGCATCGCGATGGGACTCTTCTCCAAGAAGCGCTCGGAGCCGTTGATCCGCCCTGAGGTTCGCCGATCGATCCTGGTCCCCGCGCCCTTCGACAACGTGGTCCGCCAGCTCGAGGCGTTCTCCGAGCTGGCTTCACCAAAGCACGCGACCCCACAGAGGATGCTGGTCGGCCGATCCGGAGGTTGGACCGTGATCGACCTCCCGGCAACCCTCCACCCCAGCACGTTCCACAACCTCGGGTTCTGGCTGCTCGACACTGCCGAAGGTGGCGGGGGCACGATGCTGTGGTCGGATGCTGGCCGCTCGTACCCGTCCTACGCTTTGGTACGCGACCCCGAGATCGGGGATTGCCTCTGCGGCATCGACGCCCATGGTGCCGGCTGGACCATCTACGTACCGACCAACGACATCGTGCGAGGCGAAGCGACGCCAGCCACCGCTGCGGTCCCGTCCACTGCGCCGCCCTCGGCCCTCGCGACGGTGGACATCTTGATCGACGACCCCGGCTCGGACCTGAACCCGGCGAACGATGCCACGGCAACGTCACGCCGCAACCTGGCGACCCTCTACGACTTCCGATGACCCCGAGTATCAGGTGTCGATCACGGCGACCGCTTCTATCTCGATCACCGATCCTTCGCCCAACAGGCCGGAAACTTCGACGAGCGTGGCGACCGGGCGAATGTCGGCGAAGAGCTCGCCGTGGGCCCGGGTGAAGCCGTCGGCCTGACCGATATCGGTGATGAAGGATCTGGTCCGCACCACGTCGGCCAGGGTGGCGCCGGCCTCGGCCAACGCCCGCTCGATGGTTTCGAAGATGTGAAGGGTCTGGGCGTAGGCATCACCGGGAGCCACGATGGCGCCGTCGGGTCCCGTCGCCACCGTGCCGGCGACCTCCACCCGGTCGCCGATACGCACGGCTCGGGAGTAGCCGGCAGCCTGTTCCCACGGACCTCCACTGGAAATCAGTTGACGCGTCATCCTGATCAGCTCCTGCGCTCAGCGTCGAGGCCGGGCCCGCGGTGGACGAACACCACGACCGGAAGGGGCCCGTCGCCGTCGGGTCCCACGGCGTACACGCCCATGTCTCCATTGGGCGTCGTGATCATGTCGGTGCGCGTGTGCATC
>CALACD010000010.1 GCA_937890445.1 uncultured Acidimicrobiia bacterium
CGAGTTGCTGGCGCCGCAGACGTTCATCGGCGCCAATCTGCTGGCCCTGTTCTTCATGGTCGTGCCTCGTGTCGTGTGGCGACGCCGGCTCGACGGGTTCCTCACGCCCTTCTCCGAGACGGCTCGCAAGGTGATCGTCTTCGGTGCCGGCGAGGGTGGCGAACAGATCATCCGCTCCATGATGCGTGACGCGGCCTGCGGTTACGTGCCGGTCGCTCTCCTGGACGATCATCCGACCAAGCGTCACCGTTCGCTGTACGGCGTGCCGGTCGAGGGCACCCGCCACGACCTGAAAGCGGTGGTCGCCAGCACCGGCGCCGACCTGCTGTTGGTCGCCATCCCTTCGGCCGGTTCTCGCCTGATCGGCGAGATGTACGATCTGGGCCGCGAGGCCGGGGTCGAGGTTCGGGCCTTGCCCCCGGCGTCGGATCTGATGGGTCTGTTCGTCGGTGTGGGTGACATCCGTCCGCTGACCGAGCAGGATCTGCTCGGTCGGGACGAGGTGCAGATCGACATCGATCGGGTTGCCAACTACATCACCGGCAAGAAGGTGCTGGTGACCGGGGCCGGTGGTTCGATCGGTTCCGAACTGTGTCGCCAGCTCCACAAGTTCGCGCCGGCCGAACTGATGATGCTCGATCGTGACGAGAACGCTCTGCACGGCCTGCAGCTCTCCATCGAGGGTCGGGCCCTGCTGGACAACGAGAACCTGATCGTGGCCGACATCCGCGACCGGCTCCGCATGGAGACGGTGATGGCCAAGCGGATGCCCGACGTGGTGTTCCACGCTGCCGCCCTCAAGCACGTCACCCTGCTCGAGCAGAACCCCGACGAGGGCCTCAAGACGAACGGGCTGGGCACCTACAACGTGTTGCGGGCCGCCCACATGGCCGGCGTCAAGACCTTCGTCAACGTCAGCACCGACAAGGCGGCCGATCCCTGCAACACGCTGGGTACCACCAAGCAGTTGGCCGAGCGTTTCACTGCCGCCTTCGCCACCAAGGGCGAAGGAAGCTACGTGTCGGTCCGGTTCGGCAATGTGCTGGGTTCACGGGGTTCGGTGCTGCCGACCTTCCGGGCCCAGATCGAGGCCGGTGGTCCGGTCACGGTGACCGACCCGGGAGTGACCCGCTACTTCATGACCATTCCCGAGGCCACCCGCCTGGTGATGGAAGCGGGCGCCATCGGTGATTCGGGCGAGATCATGATCCTGGACATGGGTGAGCCGGTGAGGATCGTCGACATGGCCGAGCGCCTGATCGCCCACAGCCGTCCCGGTACGCGGATCGAGTTCACCGGGCTGCGTCCGGGCGAGAAGATGCACGAGATCCTGCTGGCCGGCAACGAGGTGGCGGTGCGCCGCGATCACGAGCGGATCATGCACACCAACGGTGACCCGTTGGCCGATCACGAGGTGGAGCGGGTCGAGGCTCTCGGTTACAGCGCCGACATCTCCAGCCTCGAGGGTCTGGGTGCCATCGACGTCATCCGCGGCCTCGACTGATTCGAACTGAACCGAACCGAACCGAACTGAACTGTTTCGGTCAGCGTCGGTGGTCGGCGACGGCCCGGGTCAGGGCTGCCTCGATGGCGGCCGCCCCGGCGTCGAGGCTGAGTTCGGCTTCGTAGTAGGCCCGACCGGTTCGGCCCATCTCGGATCGGGCTTCGGGGCCCATTTCGGTCAGTTGGACGAAGGCGTCGGCCATGGCGTCGACGTTGCCCGGATCGCAGGTGATGGCTCCGCCGGAGGCGTCGAGCAGCGCTCTGGCGTCACCGCGCAGCGCCCCCACGACGGGTCGACCGGCCGCCAGTCCGACCTGGCACTTGCTGGGCACGATGCCGGTGAAGAAGTCGAGGTCGTCGAGGCAGACCAGGATGCTGTCGGCAGCGTGGTTGAGGGCCGGCATCTCGTGGTAGGGCTTCTTGCCCGACAGGGTCACGTTGGGTGCCCGTAGCTCGGCCACCAGTGCCGCCAGCTTGTCCTCTTCGGGGCCGGTACCGACCACGTCGAGGCGGAAGCCGGGGGCCCGTTCGTAGGCCTTGGCCGCAGCCCGGATGGCCAGGTCGACTCGTTGGAAGGGCCCGAGGTTGCCGGCGTAGAGCAGGGTGCAGTGGTCCGATGGCGGAGCGGGCTGCCACGTGTCGGGTAGGAACAGATCTTCCTCGGCCCAGTTGATGATGGTCTCGGCCGTGGCCGGGTCGGCCTTGTTGGCGGTGAGCAGTGCGGTCATGCCTGGCGACAGGCCGATGGTGCGGTCCATGCGGGCGTACATGGCTCGACACAGCATCCGGAGTGGAGGATCGATCAGTTTGACGGCCTTGTCGGGAAGGAAGCCCGAGTTGGTGACGGTGTCGGGCCAGAAGTCCTGGACGTGGAGCACGGCGGGGGCGTCGTACTTTCGTTTCGCCACCAGGGCCGGGATGCCGATGGTGGCCTGGCCCTGGTAGGCGTAGATCACGTCGAAGTCGCCCTTGGGGAGCCCGAGGGTGGCGGCGCTGACGGCGAAGCTCAGGTAGGTGGCCATGCGTTTCAGGGCCGACGAGTCGTGGCTGGGCTTGAGCCAGACCCGGGTCAGGTCGATGCCGTCGTCGAAGGCGCTGGTCTGACGGGTGCTGATCTCGTAGCCGTCGTAGACGACGCCGTCGGGGTAGTTGGGAAAGCCGGTGACGACGTGCACGTAGTGGCCCTGATCTCGGAGCCAGCGAACCAGTCCGCCGCCGGCGATCGGGCTGGGTTCGGGATCGAACCATTGGGTGATGAAGAGAATGCGCATGCGGGAACCTGCGGGGGAGTCCGGGAGGGTCGAGACTAACCCAGGTCGTCGTGGGCGGACCCGGTTTCGTTGCCGGCAGACCTGGTCTGGTCGTCCGCAGGGCCGGTCTCGTTACCAGAGTGGCCGATGTCGCCGGTGAAGACCGGCATACCGGCCGCCATGTCGTCGGCGTTGACGCCGGATCGGTTGAGCACCTCGCTGATCGTCTTGGCGATCACCTTCAGATCGAGGAGGGGCGAGAACGTGCGCACGTATTCGGTGTCGAAGGCGAACTTCTCGGGCCAGGTGATGGCGTTGCGGCCGTTGACCTGGGCCAGGCCGGTCACCCCGGGCCGTACCGCGTGGCGCTGCATCTGTTCGTGGGAGTAGAGCGGCAGGTACTGCATCAGCAGCGGTCGGGGTCCCACGATGCTCATTTCGCCTCGGAGCACGTTGACCAGCTCCGGCAGTTCGTCGAGGCTCGAGTCTCGCAGCTTCGATCCGAAGGGGGTGATGCGTTCGTCGTCGGGCAGCGGGTTGCCGTTGGCGTCGACGGCGTCGCGCATGCTGCGGAACTTCAGCATCTCGAACGGTTCGCCTCCGAGTCCGGGGCGGGTTTGGCGGAAGATGACGGGACTGCCCAGCGTCCGTTTGACCCGGTAGGCGAGCAGGGCGATGACGGGGGACAGGGCCACCAGAGCGGTGGCGGCGGCCACGATGTCGAACAGGCGCTTCCAGCCAGGGCTGAAGGTCTCGACGACCCGCGTCGCGCCGCGCTCGTCGGGCGACGAGTCCGGTGCGGTCGGGTCGCTCACGCCCGTGGCCGTGCGGTCATTGGTGGAGAGCATCCCAGAGATGATCGGCAAGAATCCCCGAGAAGTTGATGATTCTGCCGCAATGTTCGACGTGCCAGATGCCGCCGCCGTTGACGACGTTGCCCGCCAGCAGTGGTCCGTTGACGAACAGGCCGGGGCTGGCCTGCAGGCGGTCGTCGACCGCCAGTCCCTGCCCGGACTCGGTGGGATGGGTGAGTCCGCTGGTCAGGAGCGATTCGATGAGGGCGGACTGGTTGGGGCGGGACAGGCCCCCGGATCCGGCGCAGTTCACCACGACGGCGAGGGGTTGGGGCAGGGTGTTCAGTTCGCCGTCGGCGTCGCGGTACCACACGGTGACCGTGTTGCCTTCGGGCGCCATCGACACCCGGTCGAACACGCCGGCCTGGATGTGGAGCCGGCCCGCGGTCAGCAGATCGTCGGCCGCGTCGCAGTATTCGTCGCCGGCCCGTCGCTGCAGCCGTCCGATCTCGACGCCGGCGTGGGTGACGAACGATTGCAGTTCGATGGCGTCGAGCTTGGCCAGCAGTGCCCCGACTCCGGAGGAGATGGTGGGCAGGCTGTCGCTGATCCCGAAGCCGCCGGCGCGGGCGTCGGCCAGATCGAGTTCGACGGCCTTGAGGATGTCGTCGGCGGTGACCTGGTGGGCGTCGGCCAGTTCGGTCAGGTGATCGGGTCGGAAGGCGGGGTGGGGGGTGGCCCGGAATCGTTCGGGCAGGCGACCTTGGGGTGAGAGCAGGTGGATGTGGGGGGCG
Organism: uncultured Acidimicrobiia bacterium; assembly: GCA_937890445.1. GTDB lineage: Bacteria > Actinomycetota > Acidimicrobiia > Acidimicrobiales > SZUA-35 > JAHECQ01. The sequence goes on from CALACD010000010.1 coordinate 4,342, forward strand.
GCGGCCGCGATGGCCGGGTGGTTGCCCAGCATGTAGAGCATCTCGAGGCTGCCGGCGTTGGCGCCGACGATGGCCAGGTGGGCCGCTGTGGTTCCGGTCAGGGTGGCGGCGATCTGCTCGACCGTGGTGTCGAGATCGGGCTGGTAGGGCTGGTCGATCAGCAGGGCGCCGGGGGTGTCGCCGGCGGCGGAGGACGCGGCCGGGGACATGGCCGAGAACAGGGACTTGGTGGGCGGCATGCCCAGGGCCAGGAGCGCCAGGCGGGCATCGATGGTGTGCTCGCCGGCCGTGATCTCGAATCCGGTGTCGGTCTCGGCCATGTCGGTCACCTCGGCGGCCAGCAGGTGCAGTTCGACCTGGCCGGCGGCCTCGGCTTCTTCGGCCAGCGTCTGGACCCGTTCGGCCACGTAGCGGCCCCAGAACCCGCGGGGCACGTGGAAGGTGCTGCAGGCACCGTCGCGTAGAGCGGGGCCGACTCGTTGGAGCCATTCGCTGGTTCGGACACCGCCGGCGGCGGCGACGTCGGCCAACAGTTCGTCGGCGTTGG
>CALACD010000011.1 GCA_937890445.1 uncultured Acidimicrobiia bacterium
CCCGAACTTCACCTGGTACGGCGACGAAGCCAAGCGTCGTGGCCGCACCTCGGACCCGCTCGTTCGCCAGAGCCTGATCCAGCTCTACAGCGAGGAGGCGACCAAGAGTCTGGTGGCGCTACGAACCCGGGCCGAGATGAAAGCCGGCAAGACCCCGGGACCCGGCGGATCGTTGGGCAAGCTGCACGGCGCCAAGATCGCCCGCATGACCCGGTCGGTGGCGCTCGAGATCCTCGGTCCGGAGGGCGTGGCCTGGGAAGGAGCGTCCGACGCCGAAGGATCCAAGTGGTCCCAGGCCGTGCTGCGGAGCTTCAGCGCCAACATCGCCGGGGGCACCGACGAGATCCAGAAGAACATCATCGGCGACCGGGTGCTGGGGCTTCCCCGTGAGCCCAGCGTCGACAAGGACGTGCCGTTCAGCGACCTGCGCATCAGCTGAGTCGGCGGAACGCGGTCGCGAACCGGTGCGCGACTGGGGAGAACTGCCCCTCGACCACGGGGAGTGACCTCGATACCACTTGAAGCATCGTTTCGTATGGCGGGGCGATCGAGCTGCTGGAGTGGTCATGAGTCGTCTTGTTGCGTTGTTCGGTGCGTTGTGCGGGGCTTTGGGATTGGTCGCGGCCGTGCCGCTCCCGGCAGGGGCCGAGCTCTCGTCGTCGGCGACGACCTCGTGGGGCGTGACCGGCCTGGCAACCGGCACCTTCACCGACAGGATCCGATCCGAGGTGTTCGCCATCGAGCAGATCGGCAGCCGCATCTACGTCGGCGGCCGGTTCCTGCAGGCCACCAACGGAGCCCAGACCGTCAACCAGCCGTTCCTGGCCGCCTTCGATGCCAACACCGGGGACTACATCCCGTCGTTCACCCCGCAGCTCGACAATGCCGTCAATGCACTGCAGGCATCACCCGATGGCTCGAAGCTCTTCATCGGGGGCAGCTTCGAGACGGTCAATGGCACCCAGACCGGAGGTTTGGCCGCCATCAACCCCACCACGGGGGCCCTCGACAGCTGGAGTGGCCGCATCGGTGGCTACAACCTGGTCCGCAACATGGATCTCGTCGGCAGCAACCTCTACGTGAGCGGGAGCTTCGGTGCCGTCAGCAGCTCGGGCGGAGGGAACACGGCGTGGGGTGCCGTGCGCTTCGACTGGCAGACCGGCGTCCACGACGCCAACTGGCGACCCGTCGTCTCGGGCGGCAGCGTGTGGGGCATCGCAGCCAGCCCCGACCTGGACCGAGTGTACCTGGCCGGCTACTTCAACTCGGTCAACGGGGCGAACCGGCCCGGCGGTTTCGCCGCTGTCAACGCCTCCAACTCGAGCAATGCCTCGGGTGTCCAGGGCTTCCAGGTGAACACCACCAACGTGTCCCGGCAGTACGCCTACGACGTGGTGGTGACCAACGGATTCGTCTTCGTCGGCGGCAGCGAGCACTACGTCCAGGTTCTCACCGAGTCGAACCTGTCACTGTTCAAATTCCACATCTCCGAGCCCAACCGGGGCGACTACCAGGACCTCGAGGTGGTCGGTGACCGGGTCTACGCCGGCTGCCATTGCCGCCTCGGTCAGGCGATGAACTCCGCCAACGGCGTGCGTTGGTTCGGCGGGGTGCCCTTCGGCCAGACCAACTCCCCGATCATCGCCACGCAGGACAACTCGTGGATATTCGCCATCGACACCAACACCGGGTTGGCCGTCACGACGTTCATCCCCAACATCAATTCGTCGGGACCCGGCATCTGGGCCATCCACGGCGGAGCCGATGGGTGTCTGTGGATCGGTGGCGACATCACCAAGGCCGCCGGCGAGGACCAATACAACATCAGCCGCCTGTGTGACGAAGGCAACCCGGGGGGCGACACCGAGCGTCCATCGACGCCGGGTGCGCCCCAGGTCCAGAACATCGGATCCGACTCGGTCGACCTGACCTGGAACCCCAGCACCGACAACGTCGGCGTCGCCGGCTACCGCATCTACAACAACGCCAACGGCAACGTCCTCCTCGACGTCCCCGGCACCAGCGGCACCATCAACGGCCTCGCCGCCGGCAGCTACCAGCTCTACACCAGGGCCTACGACGCCGCCGGCAACGAGAGCCACCGCAGCGGATTCACCACCGTCACCGTCACCGGCACACCCGTCGACACCGAGCGTCCCTCGACGCCGGGTGCGCCCCAGGTCCAGAACATCGGATCCGACTCGGTCGACCTGACCTGGAACCCCAGCACCGACAACGTCGGCGTCGCCGGCTACCGCATCTACAACAACGCCAACGGCAACGTCCTCCTCGACGTCCCCGGCACCAGCGGCACCATCAACGGCCTCGCCGCCGGCAGCTACCAGCTCTACACCAGGGCCTACGACGCCGCCGGCAACGAGAGCCACCGCAGCGGATTCACCACCGTCACCGTCACCGGCACACCCGTCGACACCGAGCGTCCCTCGACGCCGACGGGCCTGATCATCACCGGGGTCAACGGCGCAACCACCGATCTGAGCTGGAACCCCAGCACCGACAACGTCGGTGTCACCGGCTACCGGGTCTATGACAACGGCACGAACATGGTGATCACCACCGTTGCATCGACCACGGCCTCGGTGACCGTCCCGGTGGGGACCTCGGTCTATGTCAAGGCGTTCGACGCTGCCGGCAACGAGAGTTCCCGGACCAACATCGTCACCCTCTGACCCGAAGCTCGCTGACCCGAAGCTCCCTGACCCGAAGCTCTCTGACCCGAAGCTCTGCCCTCAACCCTGATCTCGTGGGCGGAAGCGGCACCGGTTGTCGCTTCCGCCGACGAGAACGCTTTGGTCTCAGCCTGTCGGTCGACTAGACCCTGGGCATGGGACATGTGCATGCCAATGCCGAGATGCTGCTCTCCATGGACGCTGGCGATCCGGATGAACCGGTCGTGATGCTGAACCTGCTCCGTTACCGAGAGGTCGCCGAGACCGGTCATGGCGTCGACGGCATGAGCGGGCGAGAAGCGTACGAGGTGTATGGCCGGGCCTTCGCCACCCTCAGCCCACGATTCGGTGGTGAGCCCATCTGGATGGGTCGTACCCAGCACAGCATCATCGGCGACGACGTGTGGGACGTCTGCATCCTGGTCCGCTACCCCCAGCGGCGAGGATTCGTGGCAATGCTGAACGACCCCGACTATCAAGCCATCGCACCCATGAGGGCCGCGGCCTTGCTCGACTCCCGTCTCATCGAGATGTCGCAGTTGCTCCCCAAGGAGGCCGCATGACCGAGTCAGCCCCGACCCGAACAGCGGCGAATCAGCCCTCCCACGACGCGCCGCTCGGCGGTCTCCGTGTCCTCGATCTCACTCGAGTCCTGGCCGGCCCCTTCGCGGCCCGGATGTTGTGCGATCTCGGCGCCGACGTCGTGAAGGTCGAACCGCCCGAGGGTGACGTGACGAGACACTTCGGGCTCCGCCGCGGCCAACAGACCGGGTACTACGCCCAGCAGAATGCCGGAAAGCGGAACATCTGCATCGACTTGACCAAACCGGGCGGAACCGATCTCGTCCGGCTTCTGGCCGATCAGGCCGACGTCGTGCTGGAGAACTTCCGTCCGGGCGTGCTGGCCAGATACGGACTCGACTACGCGTCATTGTCGGCCGACCATCGAGCATTGATCATGGTCTCTATCAGCGGGTTCGGACAGGACGGCCCCGAAAGCCAACGAGCGGCCTACGCCGGCATTCTCCATGCTGAATCCGGCTGGCTGCACCGACAATCGCGATCGGCTGGCGCGCCGCCCGCTGATTCGCAGTTGTCGGTGGCCGACACCACCTCGGGCATGCACGGTCTGATCGGCATGTTCGCCGCCCTTCGAGTCCGCGATGCGACCGGCGTCGGTCAACACGTCGACATCGCCATGGCCGATGCCCTGGCAGTGGTCGACGACTACGCCCAGTGGGCGCTCGATGGCGTGGAGAATGCTCCCCACGGAGGTGGCGATGTCTGGGACGCGCCGGGTGGCCCCATCATCGTGATGGGCGACTTCAAGTGGGTCTGGAAGTGCGCCAACGAGATCCTGGGGCTGGCCGACCCCACGCCACCGGGAGCCGATATCGCGACCAAGATCGCACTTCGACGCGGCGCCTGGGCCACCTATCTGGGATCCTTCGCCACTCAGGACGAGGCCTTGGCTGCCCTCGATCGGGCCAACCTGGCGTGGGGGCTGATCAAGACCCCCGTACAGGCCCTCGACTCCCCCACCCTCCAGCATCGCAACTCCATTGTCGAGATCGACGACCGCGACGGGGGCACCCGACGCATCATCCAATCGCCTTATCGGTTCTCGGAGTCGACCTCGGAGGTGAGGGGGCCGGCACCGTTGCGAGGCGAACACAATCGCGACGTACTCGGCGATTGGTTGGGACTCCAGGGTGACGACGTCGACCAATGGTCCAACGCTGGTGTTCTGCTGTCCGAAGCGTGAGGTGACCTCCGACCCCGATCGCCCGGGTCAGACCGATTCGATGTGCGCCTTGATCGCCGTCCGGGCCTCGTCGAGCCACCCCTTGGAACCGGCGTAGGCCAACATGGCGTCGAAGCTGGTCTGCCAGGCTTCGTCTACCTCGTCGCCGGCCAGGCGTCGAACGGCGTCGATCGTCACGAACACGTGATCGGCTTCCGGAGAAGGCCACCCATCGCTTCCGAGTGCGCCGAGGACCGACTCGACGGAAGGGTCGACTGCGTGGATGTCGAACGCCGTGAACTCCGCGGCGTCGGTCATGCCGACCCGCCCGTGTCCATCGATGGAAATGTGCACTAGATGATCCTCCTGATCACAGGCCAGTACTCCTCGGAGTAGCCGGCGTCCATGGCGGCCCCCAAGCGTTCGAGCGCCAATCGAGCACCCTTGGCCTCGAC
>CALACD010000012.1 GCA_937890445.1 uncultured Acidimicrobiia bacterium
GTGGTGCGCGACCGTCGAGGGCAACACCACCTTCTATGCAACGCCACCACCGTCCACCGTCCACCGATGGCTCGTCCAGGCCCCCGGGGACTTTCGGTTCTGCTTCAAGCTGCCACAGGAGATCACCCATCAACGTCGGCTACGGGACTGCGATCGTGTCCTGACGACCTTCCTGGACCGGATCGAGCCGCTCCAGGCCGTTCTGGGGCCCCTTCAGATCCAGCTCCCGGCTTCGTTCGGGTCCGAGGACCTCGGCATCCTGGACGCGTTCCTGTCGAGACTGCCGGCATCGTTCGATTGGGCGCTCGAGGTCCGCAACGAGAGCTTCTTCGCCGGCGGTGATGCCGAACGACCGCTCAACGACCTGCTCGCCGGACGGGGCGTCAATCGAGTCACCTTGGACAGCCGTTCGCTGTTCCTGGGTCGCGACGAGACCGGCGGCCGAGCCGCCAGCGCCGCCGAGCGGGACGCATGGGAGAACAAACCACGCCTGCCGGTTCGTCCCGTGGCCACCGGCACTCAGCCACTGGTTCGCCTGATCGGGCAGAGCGATCCCGACGCATCTCTCGCCGACTGGGAACCGTGGGTGCCGAAACTGGCCGAGTGGTTGCAGGCAGGCCTCGAACCACACGTCTTCACCCACACCCCCGACAATCTGGTCGCTCCCGAGTTGGCCCGCCGGCTCTGGGCTCGTGTCCATCGGCTCCAGCCCGACCTCGCCCCTCTTCCGGCCTCGGCCGTCACCGACGAACAGTTGGACATGTTCGGGTCGTCGAACTCGTTGCCGATCGAAGCTCCTTGCATCCCGAGGGCGCCCGCCGCGACCCCGTCGAGGTGATCTGATGCCCGAGCTCCCCGAAGTCGAGACCGTTCGCCGGCAACTGGCACCACGGTTGGTCGGTCGACGCGTCGTGGGGGCCGGATCACATCCGTCGTCCAAGTTCACGCCCGCCACTCGGCTGACCGGCACGACCTTCACCGCCGTTCGACGCCGGGGCAAATACCTGATCATTCCGACGATGGATGATCGCGAGCTGATCGTCCACCTCGGGATGACGGGGAAGCTGCGGTTTCGTGACGGCTCACCGGATCTCGACGATCCGTACCTTCGGGCCTGGTGGCAACTCGACGGCGAAGAAGCGTTGGAATTCGCCGACGTGCGTCGCTTCGGACGCTTGCGAGTGGTCGCGAACGGCGACTACCGCGACATCCCCACCCTGTTCCACGCCGGACCGGAACCATGGGATCCGGAGTTGACACCCAAACGGTTCCACGAGTTGCTGGCGCTCAGTCGCCGAGCAGTGAAGACCCAGCTGTTGTCGCAGCGGCCGATCGCCGGCGTCGGAAACATCTACGCCGACGAAGCGCTCTGGCTGGCCCGGATCAACCCCAAGGTGACCCGGATCGGCATCGAGCGAGCAGAACTCCTCCTGGAGTCGTTGCAGACCGTCCTGATCCAGGGTGTGGACAACGGTGGGACCACGCTGCGGGACTATCGCGACGTCGATGGGGACGTGGGATCCAACCAGCACCAATTGCTGGCCTATGGGAGAGCGGGACGACCCTGTTTCCGATGCGGAACTCCTCTGCGGGGGTTCGTGCTGGACGCGCGAACCACCACGTATTGCCCCCGATGCCAGCGCCGATGAACCTGCGGCGTGTGTCGTCCCCGGGCAGCGACGTCCACATCCGAAGATCCGCTACCTAGCCTGGACCGCATGACGAGGTGGCTGACAGCCGAGGAACAGGATCTCTGGCGCTCGGTTCTCTACGGGTTCACCCGGATGATGAACGTGTTGGACGATTCCCTCCAGTCTCACAGCGACCTGGCCATCAAGGACTACGAGATCCTGGTCCGACTGTCGGAATCTCCGGACCGTCAGCTGCGAATGAGCGAACTGGCCGATCAGGTCCTGATCTCTCGGAGCCGCCTGACCTACCGAGTCGACCAACTCATCCGCCGAGGTCTGGTGTCGCGAGTCGAATGCGACGACGACCGGCGGGGCATCTTCGCCCAGCTGACCCCGACCGGCCTCGAGACGTTGGCTGCCGCCGCGAGCCTCCACGTCGAGGACGTACGACGACAGCTCATCGACCACGTCGACGCCAGCCAGATCCAGCAACTGACCACACTGTTCGGCGACATCGACCGGGCGGCCCGGGACAGCTCCACCGACTGAAGACATGCGATCCCGATCCGGCCGATTCGGCTCCCCCGCGAACCCATGAACCGGACCTTTTCCATCGTGGGACCCGGCCGCGCCGGCCGATCCTTCTCGGGCGCACTGCGCCAGGTCGGCTGGCAACAGCTCCACATGATCAGCGGCCGACCGAGGAGGACAGCAGAACTGTCCGACCCAGCAGAGCTGTCCGACCTGGCGTCGGGGGTCGACCTGGTCCTCCTCACGGTCGCCGACGACGCCATCGCCTCGGTTGCCCAGGCCATCGAGCCTGCTGACGCGGTGGTGGCCCACGTGTCGGGATCGCGAGGCCTCGACGTTCTCGGACCACATCGACGGGTTGCGTCATTACACCCGTTGATGTCGCTACCCGATGCCGCCACCGGCGCCGCCCGGTTGCTCGACCGTTGCGTGTACGCCGTCGATGGCGACGAGGCATGGGGCAAGACGCTGGCCCACGAAGCCGTCGCCGATCTCGGCGGGGTGTCGATCCTCGTCCCCGACCAGGCCCGAGCCCTCTACCACGCAACGGCCTGTGTCGCCGCCAATCATCTGACGGCTCTGTGCCAACAGGTCACCGACCTGGCCAACCGGGTCGGAGTGCCGCCCGGGGCGTATTGGAAGCTGATGGCAACCACGCTGGAGAACATCACCGAGGTCGGTCCGACCGCGGCCCTGACCGGCCCCGCGGCCCGCGGTGACTGGCAGACCATCAAAGGCCACCTCGACGCCTTGCCGAGCGAGGAACAACATTTGTACCTTGAGCTGAGCAAACGGGCGGCCGCGATGAACGATCAGACCTGGCCGTCCGACCTGGGAGAATCCTCATGACACGCGACAGCACCACACCACGCCGCAGGATCGGGGACGCCAGATGACCCTGCGCCAGATCGACACCATCGAAGAGTTGCGAGCGATCCTCGACCGAGAGCGGCGCCGAGAGGCAACGATCGGGTTCGTTCCGACGATGGGCTTCCTGCATGACGGGCATGCCTCCCTGATGCGGGCAGCAAACGCCGCCAACGACCTCGTGGTGGCCAGCATCTTCGTCAACCCGCTCCAGTTCGGCGCCAACGAGGATCTCGCCTCGTACCCGCGAGATCTCGAGCGCGACACCGAGATCGCCGCCGACGCCGGCGTCGATCTCCTCTTCGTTCCCTCGGTCGACGAGATGTATCCCCACGGCGCCGTCTCGACCAGCGTCCGGGTCGACGAGCTGGCCCGACGATGGGAGGGGGCGACACGACCCACCCACTTCGCCGGCATGGCCACGGTGGTCACCAAACTGTTCTGGATCGTCGGCGCCTGTCGGGCCTACTTCGGCGAGAAGGACTTCCAGCAACTGGCCATCATTCGACGCTTCGTGGCCGATCTGTCCATTCCGGTCGAGGTGATCGGTTGCCCCATCGCCCGAGCCGAGGACGGTCTCGCCCTCTCGAGCCGCAACACCTACCTCGAGCCGGCAGAACGCCAGGCGGCGACAGTTCTGTCCCGGACACTCGAGGCCGCCGCCACCGCGATCGAGAAGGGCGAACGGGATCCGATCGTCGTGGCCGAGCTGATGGCCGCCATGGTGGCGACAGAACCCCTGGCACGACTCGACTACGCGGCGTGCGTCGATCCGGCGACCCTGGACGTCCCGGAACGAATCGATGCCCCCTGCCGTTTGCTGATCGCCGCCCAGGTCGGTCGACCACGACTGATCGACAACCTCGGAGTTTCCTGTGAGTGAGAGCACCCCCACCCCGGCCAAG
>CALACD010000013.1 GCA_937890445.1 uncultured Acidimicrobiia bacterium
GGCGTTCTCGGTGCTGTTTCCCTTCGTCCGCACCGGCATGACCAGCGAGTATTCCGAGAACGAGCGAGTCTTCGGCCGATGGCAGCCCCGCATGCTGGAGCCGCACGAATGTGCACAGGCCTTCACCCGGCTCCTGGCCCGGCCCGACACCGAACTGGATCAGGGCATGTTCGAACTCATGGTCGACGCCGCCCCCGACACCGTCGCCGACGCTGACGCTGACGAGGTTGCGGTCGAGGTCACGTGGAAACAGGTCCGGTTGGGCATCATCGAGTCCGAACTGGAGTGGAGCGCATCGGATCCGCTTCGCTACGGAAGGCAACAGCCGGCCGGGTCTTCCCACAGCAGCCCGTTCCGACCTCGGCCGGAATGGGCTAGGTTGCCCAACAGCAGAAGGTTTGTGAGGTGCGGCATGAAACGATCGACGATCGACCGGGAACCGACCGACAGGGAGCGGCGGCGACGACGGACGCTCGCGATGACAGCGGCGCTGGTGGCGTCCACGGCTGGAATGGCGGCCGGCCTCGGCTCCCCCGTCGCCGGTCAAGAAGGAGCACCGGCCTGCGACGACGGTCGACCGTGGACTCGGGACATCTCGACCGAAACCCCTGCGGGCGGTCATTGCGAGTACCAGAATCTGTGTGATCGCATCGAGATCATGCTGACGACGGGTGACGAGATCACGTGGGCGTGGGAGTTCCCGGCGCAATGGCCCGAAGGCGCCATCGACGTCGTCGGGGTGGCCCTCGAGCGTGAGGTTGCCGTCGACCCCGACGGCGACCTCACGCAAGGCACGATCACTCGCATCGAGAATCGAGGCACGCCCGACCCGGGACGAACGGGCAGCAATTCAGCTCCCGCCGTCTGCGGATCGGCAACGGCAACCTTCATCATCCTGTCAGGGGCCGACATCGTGGCGACCGGAGAGGGCTCGACCGAAGGCCCTCCCTGTCCCGCCAGTTCGGCCGAGCCCCGTGAGCCGGGCATCCTCGGAGCCTTCACCGACAGCACCGACAACGCGGGAGCGCTGGCCCGGCTGTATTGGACCGTTTTCGGAAGGGCTCCCGACCGGGCCGGCATCGACTACTGGATGGGCCGGGCCAGTGCCGGTGCAACCGTGCGCGAGATCGCGGCCGACTGGGTCGGCCTGAAGGAGTGGATCGACGTGTACGGAGCCGCCGGCGATCGCGAGTTCGCCGAAGCCATGTATCTCAACGTCCTCGGCCGCAACCCCGATCCGGATGGCATCGACTACTGGGTGACCCGGCTGAGTGATGGGCTGCCACGGAGCGAGATGGCCACCCTCTTGTCGGATTCCACCGAGCTGCGACAACGAACGCGTACCGGGTGACGAGACCACCGAACGCGACGCATTCGACCACGGAGCGACCGATCCCGACACGCTGAGCGCATCGGCCAATCCGATGTTCGATATCGCCGGCTCGGCGTTGCCGTCGCGTCGCCAACCCCCCAGCCTGCGGCGATGCAATCGACCGCCCTGCGAAGGACCGTCCCCACCATCTCGTCGGCGGCTCTGCTGCTCTTGCTGGCCGCGCTGCTCTTGTCGGCGAATCTGCTCCTGTGGACCGATCCCGCCGCGGCCGAGACCGGAGCATCTCCGCCCGTCAAGGCAGCAGCGCTGGACGGTCCGGCCTCGTTCGCGTTCGGCGACATCGTCGTCAGCACCGAACCCCGATGGTTTGCCGGCGACAGCGACATCGCCGTCGACCAGGTCTTCCGTCTCTACCGCGTCGTTCTCAGCCGAGAACCGGATCTCGAGGGCTGGTCGTACTGGTTCGGCCAGCTGGCCACCGACCAACGCTCGCTCACCGGCATGGCCAGGGGCTTCGCTCGCTCCGACGAGTTCATTCGCACCTTCGGCAACAGCGACCACGACGTCCTGGTCAACCTGTACCGTCTGGCGCTGGGACGAGAGCCCGATCCGGCCGGCCTCGCCTACTGGACGGCCCGGGTCGACGACATCGGCATCGGGAAGGTCGTCGTCCATTTCGCCGAGTCGCCCGAGTTCCGGACCGCACTCGACGATGTGTTTCGTCGTGTTCCGTCGGCCGCGGTACGCACCTCCCCGCAGGACAAGATGCGCCAGATCATCACCGGCGTCTTCCCGCGACACGAGTGGGACAACGCCATCGCGATCGCGTCCTGTGAATCCGAGCTCCATCCCGACAAGCAGCACCGCAACTCGGGAGGCCGCTACCCGGGCTCGATCGACTCGGGACTGTTCCAGATCAACGACACCTCGAACCGCCAGAACTACGCAGGACTGTTGGCATCCGGACTGTTGCCGACAGAGGTGGCCGAACGAGTACGAGGTCGGAGCCTCCACGACTCCCTGCTCGATCCCGAGTTCAACACCTGGATGGCGTTCTACATCACCGAGACCGAGACCTGGCGCGCCGATGCCGGCTCGCTGGCTCCGTGGCGTCGTCAACGTTGGGGTTCGTGGACCTGTGCGTCCCCGGCCCACGAGGACGTCTTCAGTTCGTATTGATCGCTCACGGCACCGACCACGAGGAACGACCACGAGGAACGACCACGAGGAACTGCCTGACCAGAACCGGCGAAGTGCCAAGCGTCACCCTGTCACCTTCGACTAGCTTGCACCTCCATACCGAGCGCCGAACGAATCGGCCCCGCGAACGCCAAGGAGCGCCAGATGAAGACACGTGCCGCCATTCTGTGGGAAGCCAACACTCCGTGGAGTGTCGAGGAGATCACGCTCGATGCCCCCAAGACGGGTGAAGTCATGATCAAGCTGATCGGTTCCGGCCTCTGCCATTCCGATGATCATCTCCTGACCGGCGACATGGTGATGCCGCCCGAGGTACAGGCCGAACTCGGCATCGAGCAGTTCCCGTGCATCGGTGGCCACGAGGGTGCGGGCGAGATCGTAGAGGTCGGCCCGGGCGTCACCGGGCTCGAGGTCGGCGACCACGTGGTCCTCGGGTTCATTCCGGCCTGTGGCCGCTGTCCGTCATGTGCCACCGGCCATCAGAACCTCTGCGATCTCGGCGCGTTCCTGCTCGCCGGTCGCCAGGTCACCGACTTCACGGCCCGTCACCACTCCGCCGACGGCCGGGACCTCGGGATCATGTGCTGCATCGGCACCTTCGGCGAGTACACCGTGTGCTCCGAGGCGTCCGTCATCAAGATCAACAAGGACATCCCGCTCGACAAGGCGGCCTTGGTCGGCTGCGGCGTCACCACCGGTTGGGGCTCCGCCACCTATGCAGCCGAGGTGAAGGCCGGCGAGACCGTCGTCGTGGTCGGCAACGGCGGCATCGGCATGAATGCCATCCAGGGGGCCAAGATGGCCGGTGCCGAGAAGATCATCGCCATCGACATCAACGAGAAGAAGCACGAGCTGGCCCAACAGTTCGGGGCCACCCACACCGCCAGCAGTGTCCAGGAAGCCTTGCCGATGATCATGGAGCTCACCCAGGGCAAGATGGCGGACAAGGCCATCATCACGATTGGTGTCGGCAGTGGCGAGATCATCCAGGACACCATGGCCCTCATCGGCAAGGGCGGTCGCTGCGTGCACACCTCGGTCGCCCCGATCATGGAGCAGGACGTGAAGCTCAGCCTCTTCGAACTCACCCTGTTCCAGAAACAACTGGTCGGCTCCATCTTCGGTTCCGCCAACCCCCGCTACGACATCCCCCGTCTCCTCGACATGTATCAGAACGGCACCCTGCTGCTCGACGAGCTGGTGACCAAGACCTACTCGCTCGACGACATCAACGTCGGCTACCAGGACATGCGCGACGGCAACAACATCCGGGGCATGGTCATGTACGACCACGCTGGCGCCTGAGCACCGGGAACAAGGCACTCATGAAGTTCGATGTCTCGGTGGTCGACGCCGTGTGCGAGCACGTCGTCGGCCGCCGGGGCGAGATCGAAGTCGTCGTGGCCGCGTTGGCCGCCGACCGCCACATCCTTCTCGAAGGGCCTCCCGGCACCGGCAAGTCGACGCTCCTGCGGGCCTTGGCCGATTCAGCCGATGTCTCCTTCGTCTTCGTCGAGGGTAACGCCGAACTGACGCCGGCTCGGTTGGCCGGGCACTTCGACCCCGCCCGCGTGCTGAGCGACGGCTATGCGCCCGACGTCTTCATCGACGGTCCACTCACCGAGGCAGTTCGGGAGGGAGCCCTCCTCTACGTCGAGGAGTTGAACCGCGTCCCGGAAGAAACCCTGAACCTGCTCATCACGGCCATGTCCGAGCGCGAAGTCCACATTCCTCGCCTGGGGCGAATTCCGGCCGCCGACGGATTCCGGCTGGTGGCGGCCATGAACCCCTTCGATGCCGTCGGCACGGCACGGATCTCGGCCGCTGTCTATGACCGCATGTGCCGGGTCGCCATGGGCTACCAGACCGACGTCGAAGAGGTCAGCATCGCGGCCCGGGAGTCGGGGGCCGCCGCCGGCGAGCTCACGGCCAAGATCGTGGAACTGGTTCGCCTGACCCGACAGCACCCCGAGATCCGTATCGGATCCTCCGTTCGAGGGTCCATCGACACCCTCTTGATCGCAGCCCGGCTGTCCGAGATCCGTCAGAACGGGAGTGGCCAGACCATGCTCGATGCTTCCCTGGCTGCCCTCTCGGGACGCATACGAGTGCACGAAGGAACGGGACGCACGGCGGAGGAGATCATCACCGAGTTGTTCTTCACCGTGTTCGACGACTCCCCGGAAACCGAGGGGGATCCCTCGGGAAAAGGTTCGACCCCGGCTGGGGTGACAACGGACTGAGGATCGCCTCCGAGGGCGAGGCAGCAAGGGAGTCGCTGAAGAACGAGCGGCGCAAGACAACCCCGCGCCACGAACTGGAGCGATCCGAAGGTTTCGAGGATGTCTCACCCGACGTCGGCCAGCTGGACGAAGAGGCATTTGCCGAGGCCCTGGCCGAGAACGCCGATGACGCGCTGTCCCTGTTGGCCGAGATGACCGGGGCCACCGACGAGCGCTTGCGAGCGTTGGCGCAACGACTGGCCGGACGGCTCGTGTTGGACCTTGCCCGCAGCGGACCGCCCCGAGCTCGGGGGGTCGGGAAACTTCGCCGCCGCTCGGCGGCGGTGGCAACCGGCGATCTCGACATCGAGGCCAGCCTCGATGCGCTTCTCCAGGCCCGCAGCATGGGTGAGGCACCCACACTCGACGACCTCGTCGTCAGCGAGTGGTCCCAACCCGACACGGCGCTGTGTCTGGTCGTCGACAAGAGCGGCTCGATGGGCGGCGATCGCCTGGCCGCTGCCGGGTTGGCGGCAGCTGCGGCAGCCTGGCGGGCGCCCATCGACCACAGCGTGATCGCATTCAACGACAAGGTCATCGTGATCAAATCGCAGGACGCGGCCCGACACGCCGAACGCGTCGTCGACGATATCTTCGGCCTACGGGGGCATGGCCCGACCGACCTGGACTTCGCCCTGACCACGGCCCGGGCCCAACTCGAACGTTCCCGAGCCAAACGCCGGCTCACGATTCTGCTGTCGGACTGCAGGGCAACCGTCGGTACCGATCCGTTGCTTGCAGCACGGATGCTGGACGAATTGGCCATCATCGCCCCGACCGACGATGCCGAAGAGGCCCTCGCGTTCGCGGCCGCCACCGGCGCCGACATCACCCTGCTCGACGGCCCCTCCGGTGTCGCGGCCGCCTTCGCCCGTCTGCTCGATCGCTGATCGACCCCATCGTCGTCGCCGGCTCGGAGTTCACCCGCAATTTTCTCGAACGTTCGAGCCCGACCGAAGCAGTCCGACTAGTGCTCTGACCAGTAACGTTCGCGCGGGTTGGTCAGGCGGCGGCTTGTGATG
>CALACD010000014.1 GCA_937890445.1 uncultured Acidimicrobiia bacterium
GCCAGGTCAGGACGAACGAGACTGGGAGTTCGCCGAGGCCTTCGATCTCGACATCATCCGGACCGTCCAGCCGCCGGCCGACTTCGACGGCGACGCCTACGTCGGTGCTGGTCCGGCGATCAACAGCGGTTTCCTCGACGGCATGGAGGTGGATGAGGCCAAGCGGGCCATGATCGACCACCTGGTCGAGATCGGTGCCGGCGAGGCAACGATCACCACCAAATTGCGGGATTGGCTCTTCGCTCGTCAGCGGTACTGGGGTGAACCCATCCCGATCGTGTTCGGCGACGATGGTCACCCCCGGGCCGTGCCCGAGGAGATGCTGCCGGTGAACCTGCCCGAGCTCATCGATTGGGCGCCCCGCGAGCTGGACGAGAACTCCGAACCGGAGCCACCGCTGGGTCGAGCAACCGACTGGGTGCACGTCGACCTCGATCTGGGGGATGGGACGAAGACCTATCGGCGCGATCTGAACACGATGCCGCAATGGGCCGGGTCGTGTTGGTATTACCTGCGATACATCGATCCGGTGAGCGATGACATCATCGCCAACACCGAGTCCGAGCGGTACTGGATGGGAGGCGACAACCCCCGCGAGGGTGGGGTTGACCTGTATGTCGGCGGTGTCGAGCACGCGGTGTTGCACCTTCTCTACAGTCGGTTCTGGCACAAGGTCCTCTACGACCTGGGTTACGTCAGCACGCCCGAACCGTTCAAACGCCTGATCAACCAGGGCTACATCCAGGCCTACGCCTTCACCGACGAGCGTGGCATGTACGTCGACGCCGTCGACGTGATCGAGGACGGGGATGGCTGGACCTATCAGGGCCAGCCGGTCGAGCGTCAGTACGGCAAGATGGGCAAGTCGCTCAAGAACTCGGTGACGCCTGATGACATGTACGAAACCTACGGGGCCGACACCCTGCGGTTGTACGAAATGTTCATGGGTCCGATCGATCAGGATCGGCCCTGGGAGACCAAGTCGGTCGTGGGTTCGCAGCGCCTGCTCCAGCGGGTGTGGCGCAACCTTGTCGACGAGGACAGCGGTGAGTTGCGGGTGAGCGACGAACCGGCATCCGACGAGTTGCGTCGTCTGACCCACAAGACGATGGCTTCGGTGCGTGCCGACATGGACGCGCTCAGCTTCAACACTGCCATTGCTCGCATCACCGAGTTGAACAATGCGCTGACGAAACTGGATGGTCCGACGCCGCGAGAGGTCGCCGATCCGCTGGTTCGGATGCTGTCCCCGCTGGTCCCGCATCTGGCCGAGGAGTTGTGGAGTCGTATGGGAGGGACCACATCGGTGATCTACGCCCCGTTCCCCGAGCCCGATCCGGCTCTGCTGGTGGAGGACGAGGTGGAGGTGCCGGTCCAGATCAAGGGCAAGGTGCGGTCTCGGATCACGGTGGCCGCCGGCACCGACGCCGCTGGTCTGGAGGCCGCAGCCCTGGCCGACCCCCGCATCGCCGAGTTGGTCGCTGGAGCCACCATCCGCAAGGTCATCGCGGTGCCGGACAAGATGATCAACATCGTGATCTGAACCGTTCGACGGTGGGTGCGTCTCGGTTCGGGCTTTGGTACGATTCCAACTCCCGTTTGGGTAACGATTCGGGGCTATAGCTCAGTTGGTAGAGCGCTTCCATGGCATGGAAGAGGTCAGGAGTTCAATTCTCCTTAGCTCCACAACGAAAGCCCAGGTCATCGACCCGGGCTTTCTTCGTTGTCCGGCAGGCGTCCCACCGAGTGGGTGACGGGGTGGGTGACGCCAAGCGGATGTCGGCCGACGTCGGCGAACGCTGGCAGCCGGGTTCGTTCACGTCTGCTGGTCAGCTTGAGCCACCTGTCGAGCGACGAACGATTGCAGTTCGTCGTGCGTCAGTCGGACACTGCGCCCGATGTGAATTGGCTGAAGCTCGCCCTGCCAGATGAGCTCGTAGATCATTGATCTGCTGAGCGCGAGCAGTTCGGCGGCGGTGGCGATGTTGATGAGGAGCGGTTGATGGCCCTC
>CALACD010000015.1 GCA_937890445.1 uncultured Acidimicrobiia bacterium
AAGCCGGCTATCTGAGTGGCGGCGCGCTCGGTTTCCAGTACGCCGTCGGCGAGGCCCTCCTCAGCTTCTCCGAGATCGCCGAGGTCGCTCGTCGGATCACGGCCCGATCGTCGTTGCCACTCATCGTCGATGGTGGTGTCGGATTCGGCGATGCCGTCCACGCCGCTCGGGCAACGACGTTGTTCGAGGCCACCGGTGCCGTTGCCGTCGAGTTCGAGGACCAGGTGGCACCCAAGCGACTGCACCATCACGTCGGAGTCGAACACCTCGTCGAGACCGCCGAGATGGTGTCCAAGATCGAGGCAGCGGTCAGCGCACGAACCGATCCCGACTTTCTCGTCATCGCCCGAACCGGGGGTGTTCGACACGAAGGACTTGCAGCCGGTCTGGCTCGGCTGGAGGCCTATCACGATGCTGGAGCCGACGTCCTGATGACGTTCGGCTCCGAGGACCAACTGGCAGACATCGGGAACCATTTCGCCGGCACCGTTCGACTGTCCACGATCACCGGCCTCGACCATCACACCCCCGAGGAGTGGAAAACGCTGGGGTGGCATCTGATCATCGATGCCTTCACCTCACAGGCCCTGGCCGTGCGCCACACCCAGACCGCCTACGAACGCTTCGTGGCGACTGGTCACATCGGTGCCGGTGACGACGGGGGTCGTATCGACGGCATGGCATTGCACCGTGAGCTGGTGGATCTCTGCGGGCTCGACGAGTTCCTGGCCATCGAGCGAGCTACGACCGAAGCTCCGAACCCGACTACCGGCGCCGGGTCTGGCAATGAGGAGCGTCCGACGCGGTGAAGGTGACGGTTCGTCGGCTCGGCTGAGTGGAACAGCGTCACTCGGCCGAGGCCGGACGTCTGTTCCCTCGGTACGACGCCGGTACCGCTTCGACCCGGAAGTGGCACCCCGGTAGGGTCTCGGTCGTGAGTGCCGAATCGAGACAGGACACCTACCCGCCGCACGGTCACATCCTTCGCCATCTCCGGATGGAGCTCGAGCTTCGTGACGACGAGACCCTGCTGGGAGCGATGCCGATTCTCAATGATCTACGCGACGAAGGAGGAGCGCTGCGGTTCGGGGCGCTCGCCACACTCATCGACGTGGCTGCCGGCACGTTCTCCCACGAGCTCGTGCGGCCCGACTGGCTGGCTACCACCGACCTCAAACTGCATTCGATTCGCCCTGCCGTTCGCGGACCCGTCACCTCGGTCACCCGCACCGTGCGCAATGGTCGTCGATCGATCCTGTCCGAGACCATCGCTTCGGATGCCGACGGTGAGGTTGCCCGGGGCTGGGTCACCTACGCTCGGCTGCCTCGCCGCGACGACACCCCTCACGTGGAGGGTTCGTCTCGCATCGGAACGAAGTTGGTCTATGTCGAAACCGACGAGCCCACCCGGCCCACCCTCGATGGCTACGTCGGCATCGAACGGGATCCCGAACACCTCACCATCCACGCTCGGCATCATCCCCGCATCCACAACAGTTTCGGGTCCATTCAGGGCGGAGTGGCCGCCATCCTGGTCGAGCACGTGGCGACAGCTGCCGGTGAGCGTCACCTTGGCGGACCGTGTCGGGTCACCGACCTGCAGATGTACTACCTCGGTCAGACCCGGTCGGGTCCGTTCCGGGTCGACGGGACCGTCTTGCGAGTCGACGAGCGGTCGGTCACGGTCGAGGCCGCGGTCGTGGATGCCGGCAACGACGATCTCCTCCTCGATCTCGGGACAGCGACCGCTCAACTCATCTGATCGACGGGCACGCCCTCGTGCCAGGTCCGAAGCAGTCGCCGATAGCGACGGCGGGCCAACCAGCCCATCGAGGCGGTCGCCAGCGTTCGTTCCCGCTCGAGGGTGAGCGTTCGCCCGTTGGCATCGGCCGAGGCCAGTCGTTCGCCGTCAGCGAGCGCAGCTTCACGTTCGACCCGTCGGGCCAACTCCTGGGCGCGAGCCTCGGCCGCAGCCCGAGCGACTCGTTCCTGGGAGTACCGTTCGTCGGCAGCGCGGGCGGCCGAACGCTCGGCTGCGAGTTCCTCGTGCACGCGGGCCAAATCGGCGTAGGCCTGTTCGAGATCGATCTCTGCACGCTCGGCGTCGGCCACGGCCAACACTGCCTGTTCCTGGACACCGAGCAACCGGTCTAGCAGCACGACGTCGATGGCATCGGCAAAGCTCGGAGCCCCGTTCGGGTCGGCTTCAGGGGGAGCGACAGAGGTCGGAGCGACAGAGACGGGAGCAACAGAGGTCGGAGCGACAGAGACGGGAGCGGTCTCGAGGACCAGGTCTGCTTCGATCCTGTCGAGGTCGATCTCGGCCCGGTCGAGGTCCTCGTCTCGAAAGTGGTCCTCGTCGAGATCCCCGAACGCCACGGACCCATCGTCGAGGGCGGAGAACCACGGATCGTGGGGTTGCCAGCCCTCCCGGGCCGCGATGACCGGGAGTTCCTCGAACGGGATCACCCAGATCCAGCCTTCGGTTCGCTGCTCCTTCGATGCCTCGGGCAGTCCACCCGATCGCAGCATCTTCTTGAGATGGTGCAGCTTGACCCCCATCAGGTCAGCGGCTTCTCGCAACGTCACGGTGGGGTAGTCTCGGCCTCCCGGGGCCGCGGCCAGACTCGGACCTGCCTCCGTCGGCAAACCATCGGGTAGCAGCACCCAGGGTTCAGGATCTCGCATCACGACCTCCCGTACACGCGGCACTCCTCGGAGCGACCGGCGGACTTCACCTCGAATCGAGGTTAATGCCAGCGGTATCTCCGAGGAGTGATACTTGTCGATGATTGTCGTATCAGAGTGTCTTCGCGCTACCAGCTTGCAGCCGGGGAGGCCGCAGCAGCAGCAGTGCCGGTGCAGGTTCCGACGCTGCCATATCCAACCGATCCGCTCGTGTCGAGGCGGATGTAGTA
>CALACD010000016.1 GCA_937890445.1 uncultured Acidimicrobiia bacterium
CTGTTGAGGGAAACGCCGATCGCCGAGATCCTGACCTCCATCGCTCATGCCGCCAAAGAGGCACTTTCGGCCTGCCACTGCGTGCTGGTGGCGCCATTCGATCGCCCACTCGAACAATGGGCAATGGTCTCCGATCTCGACGATGGCAGCAACGGTCCCCAGATGCCGGCCCGTAGCGTCGCCGGTGACGTGGCAACTCATGGCGAGGTGGTCATCCTCGAGGACCTCGCGACCGAGGTTTCGAAGAGCTCGACCCCTTCGGTCCTGAACGACCAACTGGGGCCCGCTCTGTTCCTGCCGCTCCAGTCGTCCAACACACGAGAAGGAGTCCTCGTCGTGGCCCGTCGAGTCGGAGAGGCACCCTTCGACGACCGGGATCTCGAAACGGCGACGACCCTGGCCAACGAGGCCGCGGTCTCGATCGTCCTGGAACGGGCCCGGAACGATCGACGTCGTCTCGTGCTGGTCGAGGATCGTGAGCGGATCGCCCGGGATCTCCACGATGTGGTCATCCAGCGACTCTTCGCCAGTGGCATGAACCTGCAGGCAAGCCTGGACATCCCCGAGCGCCTCCGTGAACGGGCGAAGGACTCGATCGTCGACCTCGACGAGACCATCAGCGTGATTCGCCAGACGATCTTCCACCTGACCCAGCCCGATACTTCCTGGATGGGGCAGATCGAACGTGTTGTCGATCGGCATCGAGCGGTCGGGCGCAACGACGTCGCCCTCGAGATCGACGGGGACATCGAGTCGCTTCCACCTGCGATGGGCGAACAGTTGGTCCCGGCCCTGAGCGAACTGCTGTCGAACGTCGAGCGTCACGCCCAAGCCGAGCGGGCCAGCGTCGACATATCCTGGAACGGTCGGCTCCTGACCATGACGGTGACCGATGACGGCATCGGCATGACTGCGGGCCACTCCCGAGGTTTCGGCGTCAGCAATCTGATCAAACGGGCCGAGCTTCTCGATGGTTCGGTCACGTTCTCCCCCGGTCCTCACGGGGTGGGCACCCGGGTGCAGTGGGTCCTCCCGGCACCGGAGCGTTCCTAGGACGCTCGTCATCAGCGACCGCCGTCACGCACAGCAGGTTCGTCGAGACGTGGCAGCAGGTAGCCGAGTCGGAGAACCCCGAGGCCGACGGCGAGGAACAAGGCCGCTCTCCACAGGGTGTCGACTTCTCGGAGGTCGATGGTCAGGAGCTTCGCCACGGTCAGCATGATCACGGCGAGACCTCCACCGGCGAGTTGGCGCGGTGTCGCAGCCGGAAGCAACGGTGCGATGCGGGCGTGCACGTTCCGGGTCCCCGACGCAACCAGCGCCATGCCGGTCCCAGCCCACGTGCCCGACACGATGGCATGGCCCTGCGGAAGGTGGACCAGAACCGACATCGTCCACGCCAACCAGGACACCAGCAGGCCGAGGGCCGTTGCCTTCCGGGCCCAGCGTGGCGGCGACGACCACCCGGTCGCTCCGATGGCCACGATGATGACCAGGTGCGCCACGTCGTGAGCCCAGGTCGCGTCCACGCGCCACGCTTCGATCACCTCGGAACCGACGTAGGTCGTGGACGCGGCCGCCAGGAGGAGAGCATTGGTGACGACTCGGAGGTCGTAGCCAAGTCTGCGGGCCAAGAACATCAGTCCGGCTGCCTGCACGGCGAAGGCGACGAAGGTCGCGGAAACATTCAGCAGATTGGCCAGCCCGATCGACAACCCCACGCTGGAGCCGAGCACCAGCGACAGCAGGTGCCGATGCGTGAGCGAGCGGCGTAGGAGAGTTGTTGCCACCAGCGTCCCCGCCACGGTCGCAAACGAGACCGCGGCCCGCGGCCCGGCACTCGCCACGTCGAGGGCTGCGATCATCACGATGATCATCCAGGGGGGCCCGAGCATGGCCAACTGGATGTCCAACTCCCGCCAGCGTTCGTGACCGCTTCCCCGACTCGGCAGCAGCAGCAGCGAGAGGAACAGCATCCCCGAAACCACGACGAACCCGGTCCGTTCCCCGATGGAGTCGGCGTCGATCGACTGCCGAAGCAGCCAGCCCAGACCAATCGCATGCGACGCGGCCCGCAACCCCAGCCACTCGTTGTCCAGGGATTGCCACAGTGTCAGTGCGACTGCTGCGGCAATCCACGCCAAACCGAAGGCGAAATCGGGAGAGCCCTCGCTGATGACGAGCCATGCCGATGCTCCTCCGATCAAGGTGCCGGCGGCGACCATCTCGGATGGGGCACGCTGGGCCAGCGCGACACCGAGAAGGGCCACCGCCACGACGCAGACAAAGGGAACCGGATCACCGACGTGTTGACCGAACAGGTTGGACGCAACCGTCGTGAACTCCACCCAGATTCCGGCAGTCAGCAGTGCTCCGGTCCAACGAGATCTCGATTCCCGTACTCGCCATCCGGCGACCTGGAGCGCGATCCCCAACGTTGCCGCGGCGAGCAGTTGGAGTTCGGGCCCGAGCCAGCCTCGGCGAATGGCGGTGCTCAGCGCGAAACCGACAGCGAGGACGATGAGAGCGATCCCGCTCCATTTCAGCACTGCCTCTCGTGTCAGCCGGGCCCCGGCATCCGGCGACCACCACTCGACCGACCGCTCGGGAGTTGGCCCGACGATGGGCGCCGGCGGCGCACCGGGAGCAAGGTCCGTGGTCCGGGGCGGCGGGGGTTGTCGGATCCACGGCACCGGGGCATCAGCCCGTAGCCTGGCGACGTCGGACTCGAGTTGGAGTAGACGGGCCTCGAACTGAGCAAGTCGATCGGCATCGGCCGCATCCATCAGAGGGACTCCTCGTGCTGCCCGACACCGAGCCAGGTACCCGGGGTCGAGCGACAACACGAACCCTAGGGCGCGGACACACTCTCCTCCAGAGGCCAACGTCCCGACGTTCGACTCGAGGTCTGCTCGGCCGACCGGGAGCCGCGACGGACGACGAAGGGAACCGAGGAGGCGAACACCACCGCGGCAGCGGTCCGAGGACCTTCGACCCTGGAGGAGGTCGTGGGCGTCGATCATGCTCATCCCAGCCAGGTGCAGGTGACGCTCGACCCGACCTGCGCCGCCTTCCCACCGTTCGAGAGGACACCGCATGCCTGCTCCTGTGATCGTCGTCGCTCTCGATCTCTCGTTGTCCGACATCGATCTGGCCCCGGTCGGACGCTTGGCTCGCGCCACGGGATGGGCGATCAGACTGTTGCATGCTGCGGCACCCGAGCCGGCGTTCGGTGGCTACGACCCGAAGGGGGGCCTGTACGACCGAGCGCGTCGCGACGGCGAACTCGAGGCCGAGTTCGCGGCCCTGGAGTCGATTGCATCGGAGCTGAACGGCAACGGCCTGACGGCGACCTGCCACGTGGTGGTCGGACCCACGGTCGAGGTGATCGTTGGCCAGGCCCAGCACTGGGATGCCGAGCTGATCGTTGCTGTCGGCGCCAAGCGCCGCATCAGCCACCGACTGATCCTCGGGAGCACCACCTCCTCGCT
Organism: uncultured Acidimicrobiia bacterium; assembly: GCA_937890445.1. Lineage (GTDB taxonomy): Bacteria > Actinomycetota > Acidimicrobiia > Acidimicrobiales > SZUA-35 > JAHECQ01. The sequence continues at coordinate 3,492 of CALACD010000016.1, forward strand.
GTTGAAGACCTCACCGATTCCGATCCTCGTCCTCCCCCCCGGTGCACGCCCGGCCGGCGTCGTCGATGGCTTCGGGCCGACCGAGATCGAGCTGGGATTGACCGAGGCGTTGCATCGACTGGCCGAACTCATCGATCGAGAAGCTGGGACCATGGAGGCCGAGCCGCTCCGATCGGCGGTGAACGCCCGGCTGGCGGTGGAACGAGACGACGGCGACGACGACGCCGGGACGATCGACCGTCTGCGATCTGCTCTCCATGACTTCGAGGCCGAACACCCCAGTCTCACCCGAGCCGTGAACGATGTCAGCTACTACCTGAGTGGTATGGGGATCTAGCCGAAGTCGGGCCCTCCGGCCCTAGCACCGGTCTCGGAACGCCGGAACGATGAGCACATGATCCTCGAGACCCTCAGCGACGACGACTGCTGGAGACTGTTGGCCACCCGTCAGGTGGGACGGCTCGCCGTTTCCATTGCCAATCAGCCCGACATCTTCCCGCTCAACTATCGGGTCGAGGACGAGACCCTGGTCGTCAGGACCGCGCCAGGACTGAAGCTGGCGGGAGCGACGCTGGGCGCGGGTGTCGCCTTCGAAGTCGACGGCTTGGACGAGATGCGTCACACCGGTTGGAGCGTGGTGGTCCACGGTCTCGCCGAGGAGATCGAGGCGCTCGAGGAATGGATGGCCGCTGACCGGCTCCTGATCGAACCTTGGGCCGAGGGCGAACGAGATCGGCTGGTCCGCATCACCCCGTCCAAGGTGTCGGGCCGCAGGATCGGGCCGAACCTGCTGCGAGACCCTGCGATCCCCGACCACGCGGAATGACCGAACCCAGGCGCCCATTCGTCAGAACTGGACGCCGCGAGTGAGGGCGCCGTCGACGACCAGATTGGTGCCGGTGATGAAGCTCGCTCGGGGGCTCGAGAGGAACACGACCGCATTGGCCATCTCCTGGGGGGTGCCCATGCGTCCTGTCGGATTGAGCGCCATGGCGGTGGCGAACAGTTCCGGATTGCCCTCTTCGATCTGGGTCCACACGCCTCCGGGAAAATAGGTGTTGCCGGGGCTGACCGTGTTGGCGCGGATCCCCTTGACCGCCAACTGATGGGCCAGGCCCTGGGTGTAGTGGATCAAGGCCGCCTTGAACGCACCGTAGGGGCCGGCTGCGAAATCGATCTCCCGCCCCGACACGCTCGAGATCGTGACGATCGATGCTGCATCCGACTGCTCCAGATGAGGCATCGCTGCGTCGACCAGTCGGACCGCACCCAGCACGTCGATCTGGAACGACTGCTTCCAACTCTCCTCGTCGGCTCCGATCGCAAGCGCGCTCACGTTGGCCACCACGGCATCGAGCCCCCCGAACTCGGTGGCGACATCGGTGACCCAGCGCTTCAGCCCGTCACCGTCGCCGACGTCCACGGCCCGACCCGTGGCCCGAATTCCCGTGGTCGCCAGTTCGGCGACCGCAGCCTCGACCTCTGCCTCGTTCCGAGCACAGATGGCGACGTCCGCGCCTTCCTCGGCAAAGGTTTCGGCGATGGCTCGTCCGATGCCTTTCGTACCTCCCGTCACGAGGACTCGCTTGCCGTTCAATCCGAGGTCCATGTCATGCTCCTGTCTCGAGATAGGTCTTGATGATGCCAGCCCCGACCGTGTAGTTGGGATCGACGAAGTTGCCGAGACGGACGCGGCCGCATTGGCTCAACATCATGTAGGCGTCCCACTGGTCGAAGCCGTAGTCGTCGACCATCCAGCGAATGAGATCCCGGTAGGCGATACGGGCTGCGTCCTCGAGCGGCCGGGCCGAGCCGATGGCCATGATCACGTCTTCGGTCTCGAGGCGGGGCCAGTTGATCGTCCAGCCCTTGATCAGATCGACGTGAATGGTGGTGACCGAGCGATACTCGACCGCGGTGCCGCAGACCTCACCGTCGCCCTGACAGGCATGGGCGTCGCCGATGAACAGCCGAGCGCCCGGTGAGCGAACGGGGAGATACGTGATCGAACCCGGTCCCATGTCGGGCAGGTCCATGTTGCCTCCGTGGCTGTCGGGCGTCAGTGAGTTGATCGAGTCGATCGTGGGTGAGGTCGACAGCGTGCCGATGTGGGGCCGGTACGGCAGGGTGACCCGGTCACTCCAATACACCGAGTTCTCGTCCAGCTTCACGACTCGTACCAGTTCGGGTAACGGTTCGTTCAACGTCGCTGTCAACGGCGTGCCCGTCAGTGCCCCGAACTCGGGAATCATGGCGCAGGCCCCCTGGGGGTCGTCGCCCCAGGGGGCCATCGATTCGATGTGCACGGCGATGGCATCACCGATCTCGGCGCCTTCCACCATGATCGGACCGTTCTGCGGGTTGACGAACGGCATGGTCAACCTTGCCGATGGCAGATCATCCTCGGTCTGGACCGCCCCCCCGAACGCATCCATCGTGTCGACGATCACCCGATCGCCGGGAGCGATCTGCAGCACCGGTTGTGAGTACGGACCGATCGTGTAGTGGAACTCGCCCTGCAGTTCCTCGGTGAGGTGATGGGTGGATCCGGTGGCGCCCCCCGCCACCCCGTGTCGGGCCATGATCGAATTGGTGAGCCAGTCCATCCGTCGACCGTAGTCCGGAACGGGATCGGATTTCTATGGCCAAATGGCGGGTTTCGGAGGGGGCGGGGAAGGGATCGAGCCGGCAGAGGCGTAGCGTCGACTCCGTGATCGACGGACACAACGACCTGGCGTGGGCGATGCGCAAGCTCTGCGACTACGACCTCGACCAGATCGATCTCCGTGGCAACACCCCTGCGCTCCACACCGACATCCCCCGTCTGCGCGCCGGTGTGGTCACCGGCCAATTCTGGTCGGTGTACGTGTCTTCCACACTGGCCGGGGCCGAGGCGGTCACCGCCACACTCGAGCAGATCGACTTCGTTCACCGACTGGTTGCCCGACATCCCGACGTCTTCCAACTGACCACAACGGCCGACGGGATCCAGCGGGCCAGGACGAGCGGACGTATCGCCTCGCTGATCGGCATGGAGGGCGGGCACTCGATCGACCAGTCCCTCGCCGTCCTCCGGATGATGTACGAGCTCGGCGCCCGCTACCTGACGCTCACGCACAACCACAACATCGAGTGGGCCGACTCGGGCACCGACACCGCACGCCTCGGCGGCCTGAGCTCTTTCGGCGTGGACGTGGTCCGGGAGATGAACCGACTGGGAATGCTGGTCGACCTCTCCCACACCTCCGACGACGTCATGCGACAAGCCATCGACGTCAGCTCGGCTCCCGTGATCTTCAGTCATTCGTCGGCCCGGGCTGTCTGCGACGGGCCCCGCAACGTGCCCGATGACGTGCTCTCGTCGTTGGCCGTCAACGGTGGCCTCTGCATGGTGACCTTCGTCGCCAACTTCGTCTCGCCCGAGGTTGCCGCCTGGGTGCAGGCGACCCGCGAGACGCTCATCACGGATGGTCAGGACCCGCACAGCCCGTCCGGACTGGCCACAGCCATCGAACTGCGGTCCGAGTCCGAGAACGTGCCGGTCGCCACCATCGACGACGTGGCCGAGCACTTCGACCACATCCGCGAGGTCGCAGGCATCGACCACGTTGGTATCGGGGGAGACTTCGATGGAGCAACCCTGATGCCGGACGGTCTCGATGATGTGTCGGGATATCCACGACTCTTCGATGCGCTCACATCCCGGGGCTGGTCACGGAATGATCTCGACAAGGTCAGCTACGCCAACATCCTTCGTGTTCTGGGCGATGCCGAAGCGGTTTCGGACGCGACCTAGGCGACAATTCGCTGCGGGCGGCTCCAACGCACCATGCTGTCGCCGTGACCGGCCTGACCACGGCAACCGAGCAACAGCCCGGACCTCTGGCACCGCTGCGCGAGCAGGACTACCGACGATTCTTCATCGGCAGCCTGGCTTCCAACCTCGGAACGTTCTGTCAGTCGATCGCCCAATCCCTGTACATCTACCAGGAGACCAGGTCGACGTTCCTGGTCGGCGTGGTCAATTTTGCCCAGTTCGCCGCCGTTCCGGTCCTGGCGCCGATCGCCGGGACGATTGCTGACCGCTACGACCGTCGGCGCGTCCTGATCCTGGCCCAGAGCGGTGCCCTCGCCACCAGCGGCCTGCTGGCCGTCATTGCATTGGCTGGTGCCCTGTCACCGATGATCGTGATCGTGGCTGCCACGCTGATCGGGGTGACATCGGCCTTTGCCTTCCCCATCGGCCGAGCCTTTGCGCCGGCGCTCGTGACATCGGTCAACCTCGGACGGGCCGTGAATCTCGACTCGGTGTCGGTCAACATCGCACGCGCCCTCGGTCCGGTGATCGGTGCATTGATCGTCGACCGGTTCGGGGTTCGGTGGGCGTTCACCGTCAATGCGCTCTCGTTCACGGTGCTGATCGGGGCCCTGGCGTCGATCTCGCCCCGGTTCCAGGCCACGCCTCCCAACCGTTCTCGATTCCGCGACGGACTCGGCATCCTTCGTGACCGCCCGCTGGTGGGTGCGCTGCTGTTCGTGATCGCAGCTTGCGCCATCGGCGCTGATCCACCGGTCACCCTCGGTCCCGAACTCGCCCATCGGTTCGGTGGCGGCGACACCCTCGCCGGCCTGATCCTCGGAGCGTTCGGAGCAGGTGGGGTGACCGGAGCCTTCGTCGCCGGCGCCGAGTCGGCCCGGCATCATCGCAAGGTGGCCCGCCTCTTGGGTCTGCTCGTCGCAGGCCTTCTGCTGTTCGCCTTCGCCACCAGGCTTCCGTTCGTCCTGCTCGGTTCCTTCGTTGCCGGGTTCGGCTACCTCACCGCCCAGACCCGAACGTCGACCCTGCTGGTCCGCAGCATCGCCGACCATGAGCGGGGCCGGATCATGGCGCTCTGGTCGATCGCGTTCATCGGGACCCGACCCGTCGCCAGCCTGCTCGATGGGCTGATCGGTGATCTGATCGACCTCCGCGTCGCTGCGCTGGTCATGGCGCTGCCGGCGGCAGCAGCGATCGCCGTCTCGGTTCGCTTGGACCGACAACGGCTCGATACATCCGCGCCGACAACCGATCGAGGTGGCACACCATGACCGAACCGAGCCCGACCGCGTCACTGGCCCATGGCCCACTGGGGGGAATTCGAGTGATCGATCTGTCTGCGGTCGTTTCGGGTCCGTTCGCGACCTCGATCTTGGCCGACCAGGGCGCCGACGTCATCACGATCGAACAGGCCGGTCAACCCGACGTCGTCCGAGCATCGGGGCCCCTGGCCGACTCCGCCGACGGTGTGAGTGCGTTCTGGGCGGCGATGAATCGCAACAAGCGAGCCGTTGCCCTGGATCTGAAACAGATCGAGGGCACGGCCCTGTTCCTCGAGCTGGTGAAGGGGGCCGACGTCGTCGTCCAGAACTTCCGCCCCGGAGCCGTCGAGCGACTCGGATTGGGGTGGGACGTGTTGTCGGAAGTCAACCCGGACCTCATCATGTGTTCGATCAGTGCCTACGGGCCCGACGGCCCCTACTCCGAACGGCCGGCGTACGATCCCATCATTCAGGCCGTCGCCGGCTATGCCAGTGTCCAAGCCGGACCCGATGGCACACCGGAACTGATCCGAACGATCGTGTGCGACAAGGTCACCGCCATGCACGTTGCCCAGTCGATCTGTGCCGCCCTGGTGGGACGGTCCAATGGCGCCGGAGGTCAGCACATCGAGTTGACCATGCTCGACGCATCACTCCATTTCCTGTGGCCCGATGCCATGTGGGGCCAGACCTATCTCGATCACGAGGTCGACATGCCGGATCTGGCCTCGATCTACCGGCTGCAACAGTCCCGTGACGGCTGGGTCATCGTCTACGCCATCTCGACCGATCCGCAATGGCAGGCAATGTGCGCGGCCTTCGGACGTGATGACCTGGCCCGAGACGAACGATTCGCCGACCTTCAGGCTCGCCTCCGCAACGGCGATGCTGCCAACGCAGCGATTCAGACCGAGACGACGAACTACACCACGAACGAAGTCGTCGACCTGTTGGAAGCCCATGGTGTCCCGGTGGCGCCGGTCAACACACGAACCTCCGTGCTCCAAGACCCCCAGGTCATCCACCGGAGCCTGGTCGAGCACAGTACTCACCCCAGTGCCGGCGAGATTCGCTCGATCCGGCCTGCGGCGCGGTTCTCCAAGACCCCCACGAGCCTGCGGCGTCCCGCTCCCCTCTTCGGCGAGCACACCGATGAGGTCCTCAGCGAACTCGGGATCGACCCCGAACGCATGATCGAGCTTCGCCGACGAGGCGTCGTGCGCTGAGATCACGAGACAGCGAGACCACGAGTCAGCGAGAGAGCGAGAGAGCGTCATGCCGTGCGACGGCCGCCGTCACCTACCGTCGGCGGCACACCACGCA
>CALACD010000017.1 GCA_937890445.1 uncultured Acidimicrobiia bacterium
GCTCACCAAGCTCGCCCTGACCGAGCTGACCAGCCGGCTCACCGACTACGCCGTCGACGCTCTCGGGCCCGAGGGCATGCTGGCCGGCTCGGCGGGTGATGACTTCCTCTACGCGCCCGGGATGCGCCTTGCCGGCGGCACCAGCGAGATCCAGCGCAACCTGGTCGGCGAGCGATTGTTGGGGCTACCTCGCGAGCGATCCAGGGCTGAGCGATCTCCATCCATTGGGTGGCGTGCGAGCCCTCCGTGTGGACCGCCGAGCGGGTAAGCGGTTGTCGCCGCGTCAGGACCTTGCAGAATTCGTAGCGGTTCCCGTCAGCGGTTTGTCGCATCCTCGGCGCCCCAGCTCAGATGCCTCCGCCGGGGCCGGTGAGCTCGACTCGGACCGGCTCGGTCGGTGGTGTCAAACCCTATTTGACGTAGCTGAACTCGTCGGGTCACAACTCCGAGATGAGCGATGTCGCGAAACCGATCGGTCTGGGGACAATCGAGACCGAACGTGTCGGCCAGATCGTGCGAGTGCGTCCACGTCTCCATCAGTCGACCAGTCGCCATCGACTTCGCGCCGATCTCCGGGCCGATCCAGGCAATCCGATCCTTGGGGCCGAGTCGACGCAGCGCGCCGACCATCTCGCCCGCAACGCGAGGAACCATTGCCACAAATCGCGGCCCGAAAGCGCCGGCACCTCCGGCCCGATCAACCCGTTGAGTGATATTTCGCCGGCCGACAACCGGTGGTGTTCGACCGCGAACGACGCTGGATCGGTGAGTGTCAAATGGGCAAACCGATCGGCCGCGCCCAAGTGCAGGATCGTCTCATGGCTGTCCCACCCTTCGGCCACCGTCGGAGCCCGCCACTGCTCCTCGGTCAAGTCGCCTACGACGGCGGTCAGTGCCGCAGTCTCAGCCTCGAGATCGTCACAGATCTGGTCCATGCCGTGACGCTAGCCAGGACCCGATCGTTCGGTCGATTCGCCCGCGCTCAGCGGGCCATGGCGGCCAGCACCTCGCCTCGCAGTGCCTGGACGGTGGCGGAGTAGGCAGCGGGGTCGAGTTCGGCCAGCAGCGAGGCGTGAGCTACGGCGGCTTCGATGACCGCGTCGGGCTCTACCGCTGCGTCGAGGAAGCCAGCCCCGACGGCACCGGCGCCGTCGAAGAGCTGGGCGTTGGCCACCGACGCCTGGAGGTGACGCCGACTCAGGCGTTCCGCCGCGATAGCGAGCGCCCAGCCGGGCAGCGTAAGCCCGATGGCCACCTCGTTCAAACCGATCTTCACATCGGCATCGGGCCCGACGCGGTGATCACAGCCCAACAGCAACAGGGCTCCGGCCGCCACCGCGTGGCCGGTGCAGGCGGCCACCACCGGTACCAACGCTCCGTAGGCGTGGGCCACCAGCGCCCCACCGCTGTCGACCATCTCACGGATCGCTTCGGCGTCGCCGCCGCGGATCACGCCCAAGTCGAAGCCGCCGGAAAACCGTCCCGGCCGCCCGGCGATGACCATCGCGCCGATGCCCGGGTCCTGCTCGGCTCGGGCGAGCGCGGCTCGCAACGCCCCACTCATGGCAGTGGACATGGCGTTGGCCCGGCCGTCGTCCATGGTGGCAAGGAGGACCCGCCCCCGTTGCTCGACGGTCACGGGCGCCTCGATACTGGTCATCTCCGGCTTCTCCTTGGTCTCAGCGGTGTGCGTGGATGGTCGGTCGGGGACGTCGTGGGGTCGGCGTCAGGGGCCGGTTGGGTGGAGGGCGCAGATGTACGAGCCGGCCAGCGCAGCGTTGGCCTCGACGGGCTGGGCACTCACCGCGGCTGCGGCACCGGCGACCACGATGATCGCCGCAGCGCCGGCCGGGGCGAATCCGCCGATGCCGGCCGTCTGCGCCGGTGCCGGCGGCGCCGGCGACTCGTCGATGACGAGGTGCAGCGCGGCGGCCAGCACGGCGAGGACGACGGCGATCCACCACACCGTCGCGTAGCTGCCGGTGCGGTCGGCCAACACGCCCGCCATGTACACGCCGATGAACGCACCGATCTGATGCGACAGGAACACGAAACCGAAGAGGGTGCCGGAGTGGGTCGTGCCGAACTGGGCGGCCACGATGCCACCGGTGAGCGGCACGGTGGACAACCACACCAGGCCGATCAGGGCGCCGAACACCACGACGGTGGTGCCACTGACCGGTACGACGACGAACGCGGTCATGATGAGTCCCCGCAAGGCGTAGATGGCCGAGAGCAGGTACGTCTTCGGCCGCCGGCTGCCGAGATATCCGGCGAGCAGCGATCCAACGATGTTGAACAGCCCGATGAGCGACAAGCCCAACGTGGCGGTGCTCCGGCTGACGCCCTCGGCGTCTGCGTAGGACACGAGGTGGGTGGCGATGAAGGTGACGTGGAACCCGCAGACGAAGAACGCCGCGTTGAGCAGCAGGTACGGACGATGGTGGACGGCTCGGCGCAGTTCCTGCGACAACGGAACCGCCGGGCCGGCTGCCGCGGCCCGGACGGCCGCCTGACCCTGCTGCTCGATGGCCTTGCCCCGAATGGGCCAGGAGAACAGGACGACCGTGGCCACGAATGCCGCCAGCAGCAGGGCGGTGCTGCGCCAGCCGTAGTTGTCGATCAGCTGACGGGTCAGCGGGATCAGGACGAACTGCCCGACCGAGCCCATGGCCGTCACGATGCCGAGGGCCATGGACGCCTTGTCCGGCGGGGCCATGCGACCCACTGCGGCGAGCACCACCGAGAAGCTTGCGGCCCCGGCGGCCACGCCCATGATGAGCCCGACCGACAGGGTGAACACGGTTGCCGACTGGGCACTCGACATCAGCACCAACGCCCCGGCGTAGCCAACCGCGCCGATGCCGAGCACTCGTGCTGCGCCGTAACGGTCGGCGATCGCCCCCGCGACGGGCTGGGTGAGGCCCCAGATGATGTTCTGGATGGCGATGGCCAGGCTGAACATGCCCCGCCCGGTGCCGAGATCGGTGATCACCGGGTCGAGGTAGACGCCGAACGTCGCCCGGGCCCCGAGGCCGATCGAGGTGATCAGGCTCGCCGCGCCGACCACCAGGACGAGGCTGCGACCGTTGCGGGTCACGAGGCGCCCGCCGCCGCTCACTGCCGTCATGCTCGCACCGCGGTCGTGATCCACTCGGCGATGGCGGTGCCGATCTCGTCGGGGCTGTCCTCCTGCAGGAAGTGGTTGCCGGCCACGGTCACCTCTCGCTGGTTGGGCCAGGTCCGGCAGAACTCAAGTGCGGGGCCGGTGAGGATGGCGCCGGGTTCGGCGTTGACGAGCAGCTTGGGCACGGGGCTTTCGCTGAGCCATTCGGCGTAAGCGGCGGCGATGGCCACCACATCGGCTGGTTCGCCTTCGATGGGGATCTGGCGGGGCCAGGTCAGCGTTGGGCGCCGGTCCTCGCCGGGATTGAGGAACGGTCGGCGGTACTCGTCCATCTCGGCCTCATCGAGGGTGCGGATGATCGACCCGGGCAGGACCCGTTCGACGAACACGTTCTTGGTCAGGACCATCTCCTCGCCGGCCGGGGAGCGGAATCCCTGGAACACACCGCGGGCCGCGTCGGGCCACTCCTCCCAGCTGACGGGCCGGACGATGGCTTCCATGTAGGCGATCCCGGCCACGGCGTCGCGGTGACGGTTGGCCCAGTCGAGCCCGAGCCCGGAGCCCCAGTCGTGCACCACGAGCACGACCCGCTCGGCGACGCCGAGTTGGTCAAGTAGCCCGTCGAGGTAGTGGCGGTGTTCGACGAAGCGGTAGGACTCGGCGTCAGGGGACGGGAGCTTGTCGGAGTCGCCCATGCCGATCAGGTCGGGGGCGATACAGCGACCGAGCCCACTGAGGTGGGGGATGATGTTGCGCCACAGGTACGACGAGGTCGGGTTGCCGTGCAACAGCACGATCGGGTCGCCCTCGCCCACCTCGACGTAGGCCATCGTCTTGCCGTCGACGGTGAGCTTCTTCTTCTCGTAGGGGAAGGCGGAGGAGATGGGCATGGGGGTGATGGCTCGGTTCAATCAGGTGGTGGTTGGGTCGGCGCTGAGCCGGCGGCGGGTGGAGGCCGGGTCGAGTGCTTGGCCGGTGTTGCGGTCGATGACGGCGGGCTCGATGCGTTCGCCGGTGCGCTTGTCGTACATCTCGATGGGGACGGGCTCGTCGAAGAGCCACGTCTCGCCGTAGCGCCACATGACACTGAGCACGTCCCACAGGGCCCGGCCCTTGTCGGTCACGTCGTACTCGTCTCGGGGTGGGTGGTCCTGGTAGCGGCGCCGCTCGATGGCGCCTTCGTCGACCAGGCGGGTCAGCCGCTGGGTGAGCACGCTGCGGTTGATGTCGAGTGTTTCCTGGATGTCGTTGAATCGGCGCTTTCCGAGCAGCAGCTCCCGCATGACCAGTGGTGTCCACCAGTCACCGAGCAGATCGGCGGTGCGGGCGATCGGGCACTGGTTCTGATCGAACCGGGTTCGTCTCATCGTCGCGCCCCCGTCATCGGTCGACCGGTTCGAGGCGGGCGGGCACGTGCTTGTGCCAGGGCGTCTTGGCGATCGGGTCGCACCAGTCGGTGAGGGTCAGCTCGTTGGGGGCGACGCCGGTGACCTCCGGTTCGCCGCCGGCCGGCGAGTAGGAGAGACCGAGGCCGTTGGGCAGGGCGACGTGGCCGTCCATCATGGTGTCGGTCACCTCGGCAACGGCCACTGCGGTGCCGCCCGGGGTGGTGATCCGTACCCGAGCCCCGGTGGTCACCCCGAGCGACTCGGCGTCGGCGGGGCTGAGCCGCAGTGCGCCTTCGGGATCCTTCTTGCGCCATGACGGGTCGCGCATGATGTCGTTTGCCGTGAAGGCTCGCCGCTCGCCAGCGGACAGGACGAAGGGGAACTCCTCGGTCGTGTGCTGCTGGTTGGCGTTCGGCAGCTCGCGTAGCTCATCGAGGAGCTGAGGGATGGCGAGCTGGATCTTCTGGTCAGGGGTGCGCAAGAGATCGAAGGCGTCGCCGTGCTGATGGCGGGTGAAGACCACACCGTCGGGATTGTGCAGCATGGCGTCGAACAGGGCCGAGCCCAGCGCTTGGCCTTCGCCCTCGTGGCCGGCCGCCCGCACCTGATCCGGGTACTTCTGCGCCACCATCTGGGCGCTGCCCCACATCGCAGCGGCGTTCTCCATGCCCTCCGGCAGGGTCGGCCCGAGCGTGCGGTACAACAGTGCCGCGCTGACCGCGCCGACCGACGGGTTGGCCGCGGTGACCTCGGCGAACGCGGCTGCGAACGCCTCGTACCCCTGCTCTGCGGCCTGACGCACCGGCTCGATCGTCGAGTCGTCGAGTAGCCCGAGCGACTCGACCAACCGGGTGTGGATCTCGGCTTCGGGCAGGGAGTCACCAAGCGGAGCGAGCAGCGGCGGCCGCAACCACGTCCGATTGTCGGGGAACGTGAAGCTGAAGAACGTGGTCTCGGCCTTCTCGTACTGTGAGGCGGCGGGCAGCACGTAGTCGGCTTGGAGGGCGGTCTCGGTCATGGCCACATCGATGACCACCGAGAACTCGCAGCGGCGCATCGCCTGGCGGAACTTCTCGGACTGGGCGAGGGAGTGCACCGGGTTGGCGCTTTCGATGAACAGTGCTCTGGTGCGGTCGGGATGGTCGCTGAGGATGCCGTCAGCGATGTCGTTGCACGCCGCCATGCCCGAGATGACCGCCGTCCCCGTCACCGGGTCGAGCGACTCGCGACCAGCTGCCGCGTAGTTGAACAGGGGGATCAGCCAGGTATGGGCGGCGTGAGCCCCTGGCTTGCCGAAGTTGCCGAGCAGGATCGAGATGGCCCGGTGCAGGTAGGACACGAGGGTCGAGAAGGGGGCCATCTCGACGCCGAGGTCCTCGTAGACCGACACGCTCTCGGCACCTGCGAGACGGCGGGCCACCGTGCGGATCGTCGCCTCGTCGATCCCGCAGCGTTCGGCGAAATCGGCGATGGGGACCGTGGCGAAGGCAGCCATCGTCTCCGCCGCGCCGACGGTGTTCTCGTTCAGCCACGACGTTGTGCACAGGTCTTCCTCGATCAGGACTGCCCCGAGCGCGGCGAGCAGGAAGGCGTCGGTGCCGGGCTTCACAGCCAGCCAGTGGTCGGCCAGATCGGCGGTCTCGGTGCGGCGCGGGTCGATCACGATCAGCGACCGGTTCGGGTCGGCCGAGATCGCTTTGAGCACTCGGCGGCTCTCATCGAACCCGTGGGAGTGCCACGGGTTCTTGCCCAGGAACACCGCCACCTCGGCCTCGTGGAACTCGCCGTGGGTGTGGGCCCCGAACATGCGCCCCTCGACCCACGCCTCGCCGGTCTTCTCCTGGGCGAGCGCGTTGGACCTTCTCGTGATCCCGAACGCTGCTCGGGTGGCGCTGGCATAGAACCCGCAGAGATGGTTTCCCTGTCCGCCGCCGCCGTAGTAGAGGACCTTGTCGCCGTGCCGTTCCCGCACCCCGACCAGACCGGCGGAAACCTCGGCGATTGCGGTGTCCCAATCGACCTCGACATAGCTACCGTCGGGCATCCGCTTCATTGGGGAGGTGAGGCGGCTGCGGGCGTTCTGGTAGTGATCGATGCGAAGCGCCTTCTCGCAGGTGTAGCCCTTCGAGGCGATGTGGGCCTTGTTGCCACGCACCCGGGTGATGGTGCGACCGTCCAGGCGCACCTCGACCCCGCAATTGTTCGAGCACAGCACGCAGGCGGTCTTGTGCCACTCCATCGTTGGGTCAACCTGTTCGCCCTCGGGGCGGGTCTCAGCATCGGCCAGGTCGGTCATGTCGTCTCCTGCTTGCGGGCTCGGGTCGGTGTCGATCGGTTGGGGTGTCAGCGGTCGCCTGGGGCCATGTAGAACCAGACGGCGTGTTTCACCTCGGCGACGCGCATGGCCTCTCGCGCTGCCAGTACGGTGTTGCCTCCCTCGGTGTGGTCGAAGAACCAGCGGGTTCCCGCCCAAGCCCCGGGCACGTGGTCGGCCAGTCCGAGCGCCGCGGTCTCGTAGTAGCCCCGAACGTCCTGGGCCACCCGGGCCGGGATGCCGGGGATGGCCGCTTCCTTCCAGTGGGTACCGTCGGCCACCCGCACGAACGCCTCGATGGCCTCGACGATGTGGTCGGCGTCGACCACCCGGCCGGCGCCCACCCGGTTGCCGTAGCGGGCGACGGCGCGGTCATAGGCGGGTCGTAGCCCACGGGCCTCGTCGACTGCCGGATGGGCGTCGGGGTCATGACGGGGCGGGAGGGGACAGGCCATGATCTCGGTGCCGTCGTCCTCGATCGACTCCTCGAACGTCTCGAAGACGGGTCCGCCGGCGTCGAGCAGCGCGAAGGCGTCGGCCAGCACCCGATGTTGGAACTCGGCATCACCCGGTCTCCCGAGCGGCCGGCCGAGGGGGAAGTCGCACCACAACCCGCGCGGTGGGGCGGTGTTGGCGATCTGGTTGCGCTGCGAGCCGAGGGCGATGGTGGCCAGGCCTTCGGCCTCGAACACGTGGGCGAGCGTACTCACGGTACGCGTGCACAGCGGTCAAACGGGGGTGAGGAGCACCACGTCGACGCCCTGGGCCAACAACTGTTTGGCGCCAGCCGGTCCGCTGTCGAGGCGAACGGCGCTGAGGTCGAACTGGTTGCCGGCGTAGGCCAGGTGCTCGGTCGCTACCGAGCCGATGACGCCCCGGGCGGCGAGCTCGTCGAGGCGGTCGATGGGGAACACCGTGTTGATGTCGACGGCGAATCCGGTGGTGTCGAAGTTCGGGCTCCAATGGCCCATCACATAATCCCGCCGGGCCGCCGACAACACCCGGTACCCCGTGTCGCCCGGGGCGAAGTCGTCGTCGTCGGGATGATGCAACGAGGCCGAGGTCACGATGGCCACGGTCGCTTCCCGCAGCGGTTTCGGCCGGGTGAAGGCCGTGCGTTCGAACACCGGGGTCTCGATGTCGGCAGTCATCGCCTTCACCTGTTCATCGGCCATAGGGCACCTCTCCTCGTCTCGGTCGAGCCAGTGTCGTCTCGGTCGAGCCAGTGTCACCCCAACCTAGTGGGTCCGTCAAATGGACTCACGGTATTGGCATTGCTAGCGTCGCCCGGCATGGACAACCTCTCCCTTGCCCGATCGATGCGTGGTTCCGTCGGCATGCTCGGCATGCACTGGCTCATGAGCTCATCCACCGTCGAGAAGGCGGTGGCCGCCGGTATGCCGGCCGACGCGCTCGAGGCCTACGCCGTCGGCCGCTTCGGCGTCCTGGGCGACTGCCCGGTCGACAACGTGATCGGTGCGGCCTGCTTCTGGGAGCCCGATTTCCTGCGGGCCAAGGTGCGGGCCGGACGCGCCGTCATTGCTCCCAAGGACGGTGCGGCCATCTTCACCCGGATCTGCCAGGAGTGGGGCGCCGAGCACCTGGAAGGGTTCGACGGGTCGGACCGACTGGGTGAACTCGCCGAACGGGTGGTGAACGGTGCCAGTCCGCTCGGGGCTCCCACCTTCGTCGGCTGGCGAGACATGCCACTGCCGCCCGTCGGGCCAGCCCGCACCTTCCAGCTGGTCCAGGTCATGCGAGAGCTGGGTTTCGCTCGTTTCTCCGCCGCCTTGCTCGCCTCGGACATGACCCCGTTGATGGCCATCATGAGTGGGCCGACCGGTGCATGGAACGCCAAGTTCTTCGGATGGCCGGCGCCCTACCCCGACGGTGCGCCGTTC
>CALACD010000018.1 GCA_937890445.1 uncultured Acidimicrobiia bacterium
CCGAGTCGTCCGCCTCGCGCATGGCCGGGCCGAAGCTCCCGATGAGATCGACATGGGTGCCCGGTGTCAGCCGATCGCCCTCGAGGAAGGGTTCGGTCGCAGCGGTGACACAACTGATCACGTCGGCACCGCTCACCGCCTCGGCCAGGGTCGGTGCACGTTCGGCGGGAAGCTCTCGGGCCAACAACTGGTCGACGACGACCTGAGCCCGATCGGCGCGCCGACCCCAGATCAAGATCCGGTCGAAGGACCGAACCGAGGCATGAGCTTCGGCCACGTCGACGGCGAGTTGGCCGGTGCCGGCCACCAACAGGACGCGACTGTCGTGACGGGACAGGTGGCGCGAGGCGAGCGCCGAGGCCGCTGCCGTGCGCCTGGTCGTGAGCTCGTCGCCGTCGAGCACGGCGATCAGACGTCCGTCGGAGCCGTCGAAGAGCAGATACCCGGCGTTGATGGTGGGGATGAGGGTGCCACCGTTCGAAGGGAAGTAGGTGACGGCCTTGACCCCAATGGCCGAGCCTGGCTCCCAAGCCGGCATCATCAGCAGGGTTGCGTCGGCGTGACCCGGGACCGGTACGGCCAAGGACTGCCGAGGCGGCGAGCTCACCCGATTGCGACGAACCGCAACCGCCAAGGCCTCGATCAGCTCGTCCCAGGGCAGGCAGGCTCGAATCGAAGCTGCGTCGATCGACTTCATCTCTCGGCACCGATCATCTCGAAAGGGTAACGTCACCGAAACGGGTGCCGCATGACGAGCATCACACAGACATCCAGGAGGCGCATCCATGGGCATCAGACCGGTCGACGACATGATTGCCGAGGCTCGCAAGAGCATCGACAACCTCAGCCCCGAGGAGGCCCGTCGACGGGTCGATGAAGAGGGCGCGCTCCTGGTCGACGTTCGAGACGTCCGCGAACTTCAGCGAGACGGCGTGGTTCCCGGCGCCATGCACGCCGAGCGCGGCATGCTCGAGTTCTGGATCGATCCGGCTTCTCCCTACTTCAAGCCCGTCTTCGGTGAGGACCGCGAGTTCGTCCTGTATTGAGCGGGTGGAGGGCGGACAAGTTTGTCCGCAAAGACTCTGAAGGACATGGGACTGCCGAAGGTGTCCCACATCGAATCGGGCTTTCGCGGCTGGCGTGACGCGGGGTTCCCGGTCGTGGACTACGACGAATGGAAGGCTGCGAGCAAGGCAGCGGGTGGCAAGGCAGCGGGTGGCAAGGACACGACGACCCCGGGTTCGACGTGACCGGGCGACTCGTCGGAAAGGTCGCGCTGGTGACCGGAGCCGGTTCCGGGATCGGTCGAGCATCGGCCCAAGCGTTCGCCGCAGCCGGGGCCTCGGCCCTGATCCTCGTCGACCGCGATGCCGAGGCTGCGGAGGAGACTGCTGGTCTTCTCGATTGCCCGACCTCGGTGGCCCCGGCCGATGTCACCGACCCCGAGGCTCCGGCCGACATCGTTGCCCGGTCCATTGCGGAGTTCGGGCCGGTGACCGTCCTGATGACGTCAGCCGGCATTTCAGTGGGCCGTTCGCTCGTCGACACCACGCCCGAGGAATGGGATCAGGTGTTCGCGGTCAACGTGAAGGGCACCTTCCTCTGGATGCGGGCCGTCATTCCCGGCATGGTCGAGCAGGGGAGCGGTTCGGTCATCGCAGTGGCTTCTCAACTCGCGGTCAGCGGCGGGCGGGGCAACGCGGCCTACATCGCCTCGAAGGGGGCGATCGTCTCGCTGGCTCGAACCACGGCCGTGGAGTTGGCGCCGACGGGTGTCCGGGTGAATTCGATTCTGCCGGGCGCGACCGAGACGCCGCTGCTCGGTCGATCCTTCGCTCGGCTCGGAGATCCCGACCAGGCTCGAGCCCGATCGCTGGCTCGTCATCCGATGGGGCGATTCGGCCGTCCCGAGGAGATCGCCGCCGCTGCGCTGTATCTGGCATCGGACGAGTCGTCGTTCACCACGGGGACCGAACTCGCCGTCGACGGAGGCTGGATCGCGGGCTGACCAACAGCCCCGCAGTCCGGCCCCCGCCAGCTCGACCAGTTCCTGACTACAGCAGTCTTCTAGGCGTTCAACGTGTTCCAGGCATCGAGGCTGGTCTCGGCCATGACGCGATGGTCGTGGGCCGTCTTCTTGGACGCCTCGTCGTCGAGCCGTCCACCGATGGCGATCGCCGCGAACTTGTTGCCGTTGAAGTAGGGCACGTAGTTGGCAACGGGGAAGAAGCCACCGAGATCCTCGGGAATGACGACCGCAGATTCCCCTAGCCCGGGATCCACCGGGCCGAGACCGAGTCCACGCAATGCCGACATCACCTCGTCGTCGGTGGTCCGGTCGGCGAAGTCACGGCCGTTGTATCGGTAGCCCTCGGACCCATCGGGTCCGATCACGATCATGGCCGGCTTGGCGATGCCACCTCGCTCGTCGGGATCGAACAGGCCGATGGCCTGAAGATACCGTTCGCCACCTGGATCGGAGACCATGGTGATGTGGCGGAGTTTCCAGCGTTCGGCCATGCCGGCCTGGCGTACGTCTTCGTTCGCCGACAGCGCGATGACCTCGGCCCCCGCAGCGTGTATCTCGTCAATCGTCGATTCCAGCCGCACGAGCTGGGCGCAACAATAGGGTCACCAATCGCCTCGGTACACCATCAAGATGACGGCCCCGGCGGAGCGTCGAAGGGCAAGGATGTCGTCGTACATGGTCGAACGCTACCGCAGCTCGTTGATGTACCGATAGCCCTTGTCCAACATCTGCATCCGGTGGCGTGGGCCAGGCGCCGACAGGTCACCGCTCTCGTAGGCAGGGTCGTCCTGGTACAGCGAGAACGTCTGCCCGTCGGCCGAGGCCAGCTTCGGAAGGAAGACCTGATCAGGCAGACCCTGGACCGCCGTCAAGGCCTCGGTCACGGTCGCGTGGCGAGCGAGACCGAGGAGACTGACATAGGTGGGACCGGCCAGGTTGATGTCGCCGGCCTCACAGCCGGCAATGGCAGCGGCGATGGTGTGCCATTCGAACTCGTGGATCTCGCCGTCGTCGATCGTGATGTCACCGTCGCTTGCATGCACGGCGAAGAACCAGGTGGCGAAGCGACGATTGCGACCCAGAGGCGTCGTCCAATGAGACAACGAAACCAGATCATCGGCCGAGATCTCCAGGTCGGCTTCCTCTTTCGCCTCTCGAACCGCTGCATGACGAGCCGCACCTGCGTCCTCGGTCGACCCCGCCGCTTCGTAATCGCCGGGGTCGAGTCGTCCGCCGGGGAACACCCAAGAGCCGCCGTGGAAGGCCAGGTCGGCATTGCGCCGCAGGACCAGCACCTCGATGCCGTTCGGTCCGTCTCGTAGCGGTATCACGGTCGCGGCCGGTTTGATCGGCACATCGGCCGGGTCGACACCGTCGGCATCGGCCGAGGTGACCACGCCTCAGACCTCCAACCGGTAGCCGTCACCGTCGGGGTGCATGCGCCCCGCTGTCGGACTTCCGAAGTGGGTGCCGATGATGAGCGTCGATCCATCGGCCCACTCCGGGAAGACGGCTCGACGGGTGGCACGAGCTGCGTCCTGATCGGTGTCGAACATCGAGGACAGATCGGGATCGGCGATCTGGAGCGGGTTGTGCGTCATGTCGCCGGTGATGATGGCCCGTTCGCCGTCGG
>CALACD010000019.1 GCA_937890445.1 uncultured Acidimicrobiia bacterium
GGCTGTCGTCGTCACGACTGTCGTCATCACGGCCCGAACGACGGTCATCGTCACGACGGTCATCGTCACGGCTGTCATCGTCACGGCTGTCATCGTCACGGCTGTCATCGTCACGGCCCGAACGGCTGTCATCGACCGAGCTCGATCGATCAGGCTGCCCGACGACGCCGGTGCATCGCGGGTCGTTGACATGTTCGGCCTCGTCACAGGGTCCGGAAAGGTCGATTCCACGGTTGGAATCCGATACCGAGGTCGGGGACCCGTTCGAGTTCGATTGCGCCGTCGTGGGCGTGGTCGACGGGGAGCTGGTCGAGGCCGTGTTGCTGGAGGCCGTGTTGCTGGAGGTCGACGGAACCGTGATCGAGGTCGATGGGCTGCTCGAGGTCGACGACGCAATGTTGGATGTCACGGCATCGAGCACCGCCGCTCCTGCCGAGGCCGTGCCTCCCAGAGCAAGTGCGGTGACTCCGATCACCAACGCGTTCCGTACGTTCTTCGAGATGTCCATGTCGTGCTCCAATGCTTCGGTTGACTTGATGTCTTCACGATCCCGCACGGCGCCCTATGGCATCCTCCACGCAACCTCAAAGGCAGGTAAACCCTTCTGGCGCTCAACGGGCACTCCCGAGCCGCCACTCATGCCCAGCCCCGGGGAACCGACGCTTCAGAAGGAAGGATCATGAGCTGGGGCGTAGATGGCAGACAACGCGAACGTCATAGCGGTACTCGGCCGAAACCGCCGAGCCGGCCGCTGGAAGGTGGCTGGGCATACGCTCGTCGTCGCCGCGTTCGGAGCCTGCTACCTGGATCTGACCCGCGCCGTTGTGGATGAGGAGGACGAGGACATCTCGATGTCGGTCTTCGTTCTCTTCGGATCGGTCTCGTTCCTGTTTCCCCAAGTTTCCCCAAGGCAGCATGATTCGGCCATCCGGGATGGCGTTGCTGTCGTCGGCCTCTGTCGACATGCCCCTCGTCGACGAAGTCACCGATCTCGTTCCCGTCGACCTCAGCTGGACGGCCCTGTTCTCACGCATCCGAGTCGTCGAGAAGCCAACGGAATCCCGACGAACACCGTTACCCCAACCACCTCTCGGAGCAAGCGATCGCGCCCAGCCGCACGAGGAGTTGGACACCAACGCCGTGCAAGCGGCCGAACCGGTACCCGTCACCGAGCCCGTGGGGTGACGAGGCAAGGTCTTTCGGCACTGCATCCTGGCCCGACGTCTGTGCAGAGCGAAGGATCGGGACGATCAGGGGCAGCCGGTGAAGACGCGAACCATGTCAGCGTTGTTGACCACGGACGTGGGGCTGAGTGTCAGCTGCGAGCCGTTGGCCGAATAGCCGTCGTCCGGCTCCCAGGCACGGCTCTGGTAGTTGGCGTTCGGGTTTCCGAAGCTCCTGGTGGCATTCAGTTCCCAAGCGGTCCGGGCCGAACCGAGAATGGAATCCCGCAGATCGAAGGTGGCCGTCGTCCCCCTGCTGATCGTCGAGGGCGAGTAGAAGAACAGGTACGAACACACGGTCGTGCCCGCTGGGATGATCGTGCCGCCGTGCAACCTGAGGGACTCGGTCAGCGTCGCCCTCGACTCGGTGAACACGTGGATGTCGGTGTCGGACTCGTAACCTCGATCAGGCTGGATCTCGGCGCCATCGGGGACGGGGCCGACGAGAAGCGCCGTGCCGGAGATGATCGCCGGGAGTGCGACGCCTCCGGGGCTGGCCAGGTCGACATCGGAGGCCGCACATGACGCCACCCGATCGTAGGTCTGGCCGGTCACACCGATGTCGGCCGCGAAACAGGTACCGGACGCCGACTGCACGACGGCCCTCCAGCGTGTTCGACTCGAACTGTCCACGCTGACCGCACCGGGGCCTGTCGAAGGAACCGACCCATCGACGTAGGTCAGACTCGGCTCGTAGCTGGAGAGGTCGACGGCCGACGCCAGCCCGAAGTCGGCGCCCGCCTGGCTGAGATCTACGGCTGCTCCCGCCGCGGTACGCAGGTTCGCACGGGCGGCGGCATCGAATGCCCGTTGTCGGGCCCCGGCCAAGGTCGGCACCGCCACTGCCAGGAGCGCTCCGATGATCAGTACGACGACCATGACCTCGACCAGGCTGAAGCCCGCGACCGCGGGGTCTTCGTCGCGCTCCTGAAGGGCAACCGCCCCTGTGGATGCCGGGCACATCCTTCAAGTGTCGTCAGCGTCAGGGGCGTCGTGAGCAGTACCCGACGACCTCTTCATCAACGGCGGCCGCACCCCTCGCCCACCGCTCAGGAGTCCTCCCGTCCCGACGGGCCGTCGAACGCATCGACCGGGTCAGTCGTCGATGGTTCGAGACGAGCCAGGTAGGCCGACGGAGTCGTGCCGAGATGCCGACGGAAGTCCCGGGTGAGGTGCGCCTGATCGGCGTAGCCCAGGTCGCCGGCAACCGAGGCCCACCCTCGCCAATCCTCATTGCGGTCGAGGGCTGAGCGAGCCGCCTCGGCCGCCTCGATGATGCGCCATCGACGAATCACGAACGACGGGTTGATTCCGACGTGGACGTCGAACAACCTCTGCAATGTTCGCACGCTGCAACCGGCAGCATCAGCGAGCTGGCTGAGCCGCATCACCGACCGGTCACGTTCTGCCATCGCCGCGATCGCCGCAACCTCTCGGGCCTCGGCCACGAGCGCGGGGCTCCGACGCGACACGAGCGCTTCCAAACCGGCCCGGAGCACGGCAACTCGGGATGCGTTGGTGGTTTCGCCGCACACATCGGCCACAAGCGCATCCCCGTCGATACCTGGTAGGGCCGCAGCGAACGTCAACTGGGCATCGACAGCCGTTCGCGCCGGAGCGTCGAGGATCACTCCGAGCCCGCCGACCGTGGTCCGGGCCGCTACCGTCCAGCCGGCCACCGTGAGCCGGCGCTGGCCGACGCCCGTCATCACGCCGTACACCCGGCCTTCGGCAGGATCGAGCGGAGTACCGGCATCATCGAGCGTGCCGATACTGACGTTTCCGGCCGGATGGTTGAGGACTTGTTGATCATGCACCACGCCTTCGGGCAAGGCCCAGGCAACCGACCAGAACCACTCGACGATGCCATCCAGTTCATCGCCGGCGGGTGACCGAGCGAAGTCGACGTAGCGCATCATGGCAACAGGGTCGACGATCCCGCGCGTGTCGTCGGGGAGCGGGTAGGTCACGGGATCGACGCTAGCCGTCGAGGCCGGCGTGAATGTTCAAGACACCCCTCATCCACCGTTCTAGGTTCACGTCCATGACCATCGAACCGAACGAACTTCCCGTCTTCCCGACCACGGCTCCCCCCGTTTTCCGCGACCTGGACGTCCTACCAACCCTCTTCACCGACGTCCTCGGCCGACTTGCCGAGGTCGTCGATGTCGACGCCAGCCAACTCCAATTCCCCACGCCCTGTTCCGGATTCACCGTCGGCCAGTTGCAGCAGCATGTCCTCGGATGGCTTCAGTTCTTCGCCGCCGCACTCAGCGATCCCACGGCCGCCTCGCCTCGGCCCGACCCCGAAGCCTTCGTCCTACGGGCCGAGGATGTGTTGGGGCTGACTTAATGTCGTCATTCCGGGTGGGAATCAGTCAGCATGTG
>CALACD010000020.1 GCA_937890445.1 uncultured Acidimicrobiia bacterium
CGATGGGTCCGGACCAAGACGTCGGGTGTGGGCTCGTAGCCGCCGTCAACGACCAGGCTGGCGTTGGGAACGGTCGCGCCACAGATCTCGATCGCGAGCTCGGCGAAACGGTCGAGAGCCCGCTCGATCCCCTGAGGATCGACGCCCCGTTCGTAGCGAGTCGAGGCTTCCGACCGGAGATTGAGCCGTCGACTGGTCTTGGCCACCATCATCCGATCCCAAACCGCGGCCTCCAGGAGGACACGCCTGGTCCGTGTGCCGATCTCGGTCGAGGCCCCGCCCATGACGCCGGCCAGTCCGATCACTCGATCGTCCTGATCGCAGATCACCCCGTCGGCCCCAGTCAGTTGGCGATCCTGATCGTCGAGGGTGACCAGCGACTCACCCTGACGGGCCATACGCACGACGAGACGACCATCGGGAACCTGGTCGAGATCGTAGGTGTGGTTGGGCTGCCCCAACTCGAGCATCACGTAGTTCGAGATATCGACGATGGAGTTGATCGACCTCATGCCGGCCGCTTCCAGCCGAGCGCTGAGCCACGCCGGCGAGGGTCCGACCGTGACGTCCTCGAGCACCCGGACACCGAATCTCAGACAGAGCTCACTGCTCTCGATGGTGACCGAAGCCGGCGTTGCGACGACCGGCTCGGCTTCGGCGATCTCCGGCGTCGGGAGCGAGAACGGGACACCGAGTCGTGCCGCCAGATCGCGAGCCACCCCGACAACCGACAACGCGTCGGGGCGATTGCCCTCGACATCGATGTCGAAGAGCACGTCGGTCTCGGTCCCGAGCGCCTCGGTCAGCGACCGACCGACCTCGAGGTCGGTCGGGAGGACGAGGATGCCATCAGGATCACCGGCCGCCTCCCCCGACAGTTCCAACTCCGAGCCGGAGCAGATCATGCCGTTGGACCACTCACCGCGCAGTTTGCGGCGAGCGATCTCGAGACCATTCGGCATGATGGTTCCGAGCGTTGCCAGGGGCACCAGATCACCGACGGCCATGTTGAACGCACCGCAACAGATCTGGAGCGGTTCGCCCGGCGCCGAAGCGGCGCCACCCGTATCCACGTCGACCAACTGGATTCGGTCGGCTTCGGGGTGAGGGCGCAGACCGACCACCCGGGCCACGACAATGCCGTCCCAGCTGGCACCGACGCGCTCGACCGACTCCACGACCAGCCCCAGATCGGTCAGAGACGCAGCCAAGTCGTCCGGTTCGCCGTCGATGGGGGCGAACTGTTGCATCCAGGAAAGAAGTACCTTCATACGAATCTCCGTCGATCAGAACTGGGAGAGGAATCGGACATCGTTGGTGAAGAGCTCGCGAAGATCGTCCACGCCGAACTTCATCAACGCCAGTCGGTCGATACCGAACCCAAAGGCGAACCCTGACCATTGCTCGGGATCGACTCCCCCGGCCCGCAACACATTTGGGTGCACCATTCCACAGCCCCCCAGTTCGAGCCACGACCCATCGGGCCGTTGGATGTCGAACTCGGCGGACGGCTCGGTGAAGGGAAAGTGATTCGGTCGGAGCCGGCTACTGAAACCGGCGCCGAAGTAGGCGGTGGTGAAGGCCTCGATGGTCCCGGCCAGATCAGCCAACGAGATGTCCCGGTCGATGACCAGCCCCTCGAGCTGATGAAAGACGGGCATGTGCGTGGCATCAGCCGTGTCCCGTCGGAACACCCGGCCGGGAGCGATGACATGGATCGGGGGTTCCTGAGCCAACATCGTGCGAATCTGGACCGGCGAGGTGTGTGTTCGCAGCAGCGTGCTACCGGCCTCGCCGTACTTCACGTAGATGGTGTCGAAGCCGTCGCGGGCCGGATGTCCGGGAGGAATGTTGAGTGCATCGAAGTTGTGCCAGTCGGTCTCGACCTCGGGCCCCTCGGCAACCCGGAAGCCCATTCCCAAGAACACGTCCTCCAGCTCCTCCCAGGCCTGGCTGACGATGTGGGCATGCCCGACAGCGACGTCGGTCGCCACTTCGGTCAGATCAAGTCGCTCGGCATCGAACTGTGCGGCCCGTTCGTCGGCCGCCAACGCGATCTGCCGCTCGTGAATCGATTGTTCGACCAGCTGACGAGCGGCGTTGATGGCCTGCCCGGCATCCTTGCGTTGCTCGACCGGTAGTCCACCCAGCTGACGCCGGGCGACCATCAGATCGGCGTCCTTCCCCAGGTGCTCGTGCTCCAGTCGCCGCAACTCGTCGGTCGACGTGGCGAGGGCAATCGAATCGAGGGCCGCTCGGGTGAGCTCGGAGAGATCATCGATCATGGGTCACAGCCTGGGAGGGTTGGGGGACAATGGCAACTGATATATCAAGCTTGCGGGCGATCTGTGTTGCGTCCTGGTCGGCCCGTCCGGCGTTGCCGAAGGGACTCGAAACACAGCACTGCTCCTGCTGCCGCCACGTTCAACGACTCGGTGGGCCCGTCCAGGTCGATGATGATCGATCGATCGAACCGCTCGAGGTCACCGCGGTCCAGACCCCGAGCTTCGTTTCCCAACACGATGGCCGCCGTACGCAGATCGACCGCATCGTGGGCCACCGAGTCCGGGCCGAGCGCAGCACCCAGTACTGCTCGTTTCTGCCGGCGCAGGGCGTCGACCAGAGGCGCGATCCCGGAGCATTCGTGCAGGGGATGTTCGACGATCGGCAGCCTCAGGCTGGCTCCGGCTGCGGCCCGGACGACCTTGGGATTCGTCGGGTCGACCGACGATCCGGCGAGGACCATGCCTGCGAATCCGGCCGCCTCCGCAGTGCGGCACAGTGTGCCGACGTTCCCGGGATCCCGCACGTCGAGGAGCACCAACACGGCACGGTCCTCGGCCAGGTCGGCCAGCGTCCAACTGGCTCGCTCGACGATGGCGACAGCCGGCTGGGGGGAAACCGTGGACAGCACCGAATCGAGGGCTCCGGTGGCCACCAGACGAATCGGCACGCCGGCGTCGCGTGCCAGATCGGCGAGACCGATCTCGGCATCCGGTTCGGCATAGATCTCCAGTACGCGGAGACCGGATTCCAAGGCCTCGCGAACCAAGGTCGGGCCTTCCACGACGAAGACCCCCTCCTCAGAGCGGGCCTTTCGTTGCGATCCGAGTCGGCGAAGCCGCTTGAGTCGATGATTCCTGGTGCTCAGCAGCTCGGGTTCGGCCACTGGTTGTCGATGAGGGTACGAGGTTCAGCCGACGCGAATCAGGCGGCGTCGGGCACGTCGACAGCCTTCAGGGCTGCATTCGAGACGTCGACGAGAGCGCTGAAGGCCGCAGCATCGGAGACGGCCAGCTCGGACAACACCTTGCGGTCGACCTCGACACCAGCCTCCTTCAATCCGGCGATGAACTTGCTGTAGCTCGTGTCGTTCTGACGGCAGGCAGCATTGATTCGCTGAATCCAAAGCCGACGGAACTCACCCTTTCGAGCCCGACGGTCCCGGTAGGCGTAGTTGCCCGAGTGCATGACCTGCTCATTGGCAGCCCGCACACTTCGGCTCTTGTTGCCGTAGTAGCCCTTCGCTCGTTCGAGCGTGGTACGACGGCGCTTCTTGGAATGGACGGAGCGCTTCACGCGTGCCATGGGGAACTCTCCTTGCTAGTGCGTTCTGGGACAGGGGTTGGGTCAGCTCGAGAGGAGCTTCTTGATACGCGGCATGTCGGCACCATCGACCAACTCGGGCCCCGAGAGTCGACGCTTGTGCCGACTGGACATTTTCGTATTGAAGTGATTGAGGTTCCGTTGCCGACGTCGGATCTTGCCCGACCCGGTCACCTTGAAGCGCTTCTTCGCGCCCTTGTGCGTCTTCATCTTCGTGGACTTGGACATGTCTCTCCTAGAGGGGCCTCGGACCCCTCGAACGTCGCATCTGCGACACGGTTCTTCAGCTTGGGTTGCTTTGACTGCCGTCGGCAGGCCCGGTCGCGCCCGGATCAGCGACTGCCTCGGCAGCCGGTTGACTCGCCGCCGACTGAGTTGGAGCCGGTGCCGGTTTCTTCTTTGCTCTCTTGGTCTTGTCGGGACCGAGAACCATCGTCATGTTGCGACCATCGAGCCGGGGATACGCCTCGACCTTGGCGAAATCGTCGACTCGTTCGGCGATGTTGTCCAAGATCTTACGACCCAGATCGGGGTGGGTGACCTCCCGACCACGGAACATGATGGTGATCTTGACCTTGTGGCCTTCCTGGAGGAAGGCCTCGACCTTTCGGGTCTTGGTGTCGAAATCACCGCCCGAGATCTTCGGCCGGTACTTCATTTCTTTGACAGTGACTTGGCTGGCCTTTTTCCGGGATTCCTTGGCACGTTGTGCCGCCTCGTACTTGTACTTGCCGTAATCCATGATTCGGCACACGGGCGGACTCGCCTGATCGGCGACCTCGACAAGGTCGAGTTCGAGTTCTCGGGCGAGATTCAGTGCTTCCGGAAGTGGCTTGATACCAAGCTGAGCGCCATCGGCGGCGATCACCCGGACTTCGCGAGCACGGATCTTTTCGTTGATCCGTGGTTCTTGTGGCGCAGCTATTGCTGATCACTCTTCATGCAGGCGCAGTCTCCTCGTCACGCTTCGGGTAGGACTTCCAACCAGAAAGAGCGCTCACCGAGACGACGATCGAACGCTGTCGATCACCTGATGGTGTTGCATGGACCGAGACGCATCAACAGATGGCTGGGTGGGGCAAATGCCCTCTTCCTGTCAGACAACCTCAAACCATAGCAGCAAGAACCGAGGTTTGAACCCCACGTCGTTCGCGCCGGGTTCAGCGGGTCTGGGTCCTAACCTGGGCAACCATGAGTCTTTGGACCCCCGATGGTGAACGACCGATCAGCCGGAACCCAACCCCGAGCGACGAGTCGCCCGGCCCACCGACTGCCGCCGAATCCGATCGCCCTCTGAGTGCAGAGGAACAGGAGCAAGCCCGGGAAATGGCTCACCAGATCTCCGAGGCTCGAGCACAGATCCTGAGCACGGACGCGGCCACCATCATTGCCAACCATGCAATGGGCCTGTACGAGCTGGCGGCAATCCACCTCACGGCCGATGAACCGAAGCTCCCGCAGGCTCGGCTCGCGATCGATGCCCTCGGAGCACTCGTCGAGGGCCTGGCCGGCCGTCTGGGGGCCGAGAACGAGGAGGTCCTGAGCGAAGCGTTGGCCCAGGCCCGAATGGCGTTCGTCCAGCGTTCGAGTTCGACCACGGCGGTAGAGGACGACCACCAGGACGGGGATTCCTAAGGGCTCTCGACGAAGGCCTCGGCCGACGGAACACGGAAGGGTTTCTTCAAAAGACCGACCACCCGTTCCGTGGGGCCCGGACGCTGGAAGTAGAAGCCCTGAATGAAGTCGACGCCCAGATGACGCAGAGCCGACACCTGGTTGGCGTGCTCGACGCCCTCGGCCACGACCTCCATGCCCACCGAATCGGCCAGAGCGACGATGGCCGTGATGATCTTCCGGTCGACCGAGTCGGTGGCGACATCGATCACGAACGCTCGGTCGATCTTGAGGGTGGAGACCATGTCCAAACTCTTGAGCTGGCTCAGTGAAGCACGACTGGTACCGAAGTCGTCGATGGCCAACTTGATGCCCATGGCATCCAACTCCCGCAGGATGCTGAGGCGCCGATCCAGCTTCTCGACGATCAACTCCTCGGTGATCTCCAGTTCCAGCTGCGAGGGATCGATCCCGGTTTCGGCCAACACACGCTTGACCGAGTAGATCAAGCTGGAGTCCAGCAATTGACGCTCGGCGACGTTGACCGACACACAGATCGGCCGACCCACCACCGACGTCCACAGTGCGGCCTGACGACATGCCTCCCGCAGAACGTGTTCCCCGACGTCCACGATCAGGCCCGACTCCGCAGCCACCGACAGGAACTGTCCGGGAGGGACCATCCCCCGCTGCGGGTGCTGCCACCGCACCAACGCTTCGAGACGGTCCACGTTTCCGGTCTGCACGTCGACGATGGGCTGGTAGTGTACGACCAGTTGGCCGGTTCGGATGGCGCGCCGCAGCTCTCGTTCGACCTCGAGTCGAGCCAACGCATGAGCCCGCAGGTCGGCGTCGAAGACCGCCGATCGTGATCCGCCGGCCTCCTTGGCTCGATACATGGCGAGGTCGGCGTCGCGCAGCAAGCTCTCCGCACTGCCGACACCGGCCGCTGCGTAGGCAATGCCGATGCTGGCCGAGAGCACCTGCGACGACTGGTCGCTGAGAACGG
>CALACD010000021.1 GCA_937890445.1 uncultured Acidimicrobiia bacterium
GAGGGCCCACACCTCCATCTCACCGAACCGCTGGCCACCGAACTGGGCCTTACCACCGAGCGGCTGCTGGGTGATCATCGAGTACGGGCCGGTCGAGCGGGCGTGGATCTTGTCGTCGACGAGGTGCGACAGCTTCAGGATGTACATGATCCCGACCATGATCGGGTTGTCGTAGGCGTCGCCCGTCCGACCGTCGTAGAGCGTTGCCTTGCCGTCGGAACCGATCAGACGCACGCCATCAACCGATTCGGGATTGAGGTTCTCGAAGATCTTCTGGATGGTGGGCTTGTCGCCCGACAACTCGGTCTCGTCCCACTTGGCACCATCGAACACCGGCGTCGACACCAAGGTCGACGGTGTGGTGAAGGGCCGGGTCTTGTTCTCGGTGCCCCGCATGGGCGCTTCGCCGACGCTCTCCCCATCGACGTTCCAACCCCATCGGGCGGCGTAGCCGAGGTGCGACTCCAGCACCTGTCCGACATTCATGCGGGACGGAACACCGAGCGGGTTGAGGATGATGTCGACCGCAGTGCCATCCGCGAGATGCGGCATGTCCTCGGTCGGCAGGATGCGAGAGATGACTCCCTTGTTGCCGTGCCGGCCGGCCAGCTTGTCGCCCACGCTGATCTTGCGCTTCTGAGCTACGTAGACCCGCACCAGTTGATTGACGCCGGGCGGCAGCTCTTGGCTGTCGTCGCGGTTGAAGACCTTCACGTCGATGACCTTGCCGGTCTCTCCGTGCGGCACCTTCAGCGACGTATCGCGAACCTCGCGTGCCTTCTCTCCGAAGATGGCTCGCAGGAGCCGTTCCTCGGGGGTCAGTTCGGTTTCTCCCTTGGGAGTTACCTTGCCGACCAACACGTCACCCGGGCCGACCTCTGCGCCGACTCGGATGATGCCCCGTTCGTCCAGATCGGCAAGCACGTCCTCACTGAGGTTCGGAATGTCCCGGGTGATCTCCTCCGGACCGAGCTTGGTGTCACGAGCATCGATCTCGTGCTCGTGGATGTGGATGGAGGTCAGCACGTCATCTCGCACGAGACGTTCGTTCAGGATGATGGCATCCTCGAAGTTGTAGCCCTCCCAAGGCATGAAGGCGACGACCAAGTTCTTGCCCAGCGCCAACTCGCCGTTGTCGGTGGAGGGACCGTCGGCCAGGAGCTGACCATTCTTGAAGGTCTCTCCCGCCGTCACTCGTGGCTTCTGGTTGATGCAGGTGTCCTGGTTGGAACGGTCGAATTTGAGGAGACGGTAGATCCGCTTGCCCTTGTTCGTGTACTCGACCGTGATCTGCCGTCCGTCGACGTCGAGCACGACACCATCATCCTCGGCAACCAAGGTGTCGGCGGCATCGTGGGCCGCCCGCTTCTCGATGCCGGTACCGATGTAGGGCGCCTCGGCCGTCAGCAGCGGCACAGCCTGTCGCTGCATGTTCGCGCCCATCAGGGCGCGGTTGGCGTCGTCGTGTTCGAGGAACGGGATGAGACCGGTTCCGATCGACACGATCTGCTTGGGCGAGACGTCCATCATCTGGACCTCGTCCGGCAGGACCTGTGAGATTTCGGTGGTGGCACCGAAGAAGATGTCACGTTCGAGCTGAAGCTTCAGATCTCGCAGTGACGCAGCCTGAGGAGACCGACGGGCCAGCACCTTCTCGTTCTTGAACGTTCCGTCCGGATTGAGCGGCGCGTTCGCCTGTGCAACGACGTACTCCTCTTCCTCGTCAGCGGTGAGGAAGACGACCTCGTCGGTTGCCTTGCCGTCCTTCACCTTGCGATATGGCGTCTCGAGGAAGCCGAATTCGTTGACTCGGGCATAGCTCGAGAGGTAACCGATCAAACCGATGTTCGGTCCCTCGGGCGTCTCGATCGGACACATACGGCCGTAGTGAGAGAAGTGGACGTCCCGCACCTCGAAGCCGGCGCGCTCTCGAGACAGGCCGCCTGGGCCGAGGGCGGACAGACGACGCCGGTGCGTGAGACCCGACAGTGGGTTCACCTGGTCCATGAACTGCGACAACTGGGAGGTTCCGAAGAACTCCTTGATGGCAGCCACGACGGGGCGAATGTTGAGGAGCGTCTGGGGTGTGATCGCTTCGACGTCCTGGGTCGTCATGCGTTCACGCACCACCCGTTCCATCCGGGACAGGCCGATCCGAACCTGATTCTGAATCAGCTCGCCGACTGAACGAACTCGACGGTTGGCGAAGTGATCCTGGTCGTCGAGGCGGTAGCCCGGCTCGGCCACCATCAGATGCAACAGGTAGGTCGAGGCCGCCATGACCTCACAGCGCGACAGAACCGGCTGATCGATTTCGGGAACGTCGAGCATCCCCCGCAGCATCGGGAACAACTCCTCCAGACGACGAAGTTCCGGGCCGAGCTTGCGGTTCAGCTTGTAGCGACCCACTCGTGACAGGTCGTAACGACGGCTCTCGAAGAAGGCATTGCGCAGGTAGGAGCGTGCCGCCTCGAGAGTCGGTGGCTCACCGGGACGTGCTCGCTTGTAGATCTCGATCAGTGACTCATCCTGAGTCGGTGCGATCTCCCGATCCTTCTCCCACTGACCTTCGAGGAAGTCGAAGTGGTTCACGAAGGCATCCAGGAAACCCGGCGCATTCTCTTCGTCGAAGCCCAGCGCTCGGAGCATCGTGAACAGCGACAAGCGACGCTTGCGAGCAACCCGTACGCCAGCGGTCGGGTCCTTGCCAGGCTTCTGCTCGACGTCGAATTCGATCCACTCACCCCGATACGGATGCACGGTGCCAGTCACCATCTGGTGCTTGGACATGTTTCGGAGGCGGAATCGTTCACCGGGCTGGAAGATGACCCCGGGCGAACGCACCAGCTGCGAGACAACCACACGCTCGGTGCCGTTGATCACGAACGTGCCCTTGTCGGTCATCATCGGGAGGTCGCCCATGAAGACGGTCTGCTCTTTGATCTCACCCGTCGTCGAGTTGATGAACCGAGCGCGCACGAAGATCGGCGCGGCGTAGGTCATGTCCTTCTCTTTGCACTCCTCGACGGAGAACTTCGGGTACGGCTTCAGATCCTCGTCGTGAGGATCGAACTCGAGCTCGAGCTGGAGCGTCTCGGTGAAGTCCTTGATGGGACTGATGTCACGGAACGCATTGGCCAGCCCTTCCTCGAGAAACCAGTGGAAGGACTCCTTCTGGATGGCAATCAGATCGGGAAGCTCGAGAGCCTCGTCCAACTTACCGAACGAATAACGGTCGCGAGCAACGGTACGTGCTGGCAATAGACACCACCTGTGGTAGCACGGGGCTGAGGAGAAACCGGCCAACATCGCCCGTCATCGCACCGAAAAGTCTTGGACTCAAACACGTTCGAGGCCAAGCAGAAATCCGAGGTCGACAAAATAGGGGCGGGCAGACACGGCAACGGACAAGCATATGCCGTCTGCGGACCTCCTACAACCAGGAGCGGGAGGAAGTCGAGCGGCGATCGTAAACACCTGCACAGCGAAGGTCAAGGACTCTGTCGAAATTGCCTACGAGAACGACAGCGAGTGTCGTGCTCGTATGCATCAACAGCGATGTGCGTCGTGTCCTGACCATGCGCACGGCCAGCCACCGCCACCGACGACCTCCCGGTCATCGCCTCGGTCCTGTAACGACCGATGCCCGCCGTGATTGGCGGGCATCGGGTGTAGCGGTGTGTGTGATTGTGCTCAGGGGATCTCCCGAGGAGATCCGAGACGGACCTAGGCCAGCTCGACGTCGCCGCCGGCCTCTTCGATCTTGGCCTTGGCCGCCTCGGCATCGTCCTTGGACGCGCCTTCGAGGATCTTGGCCGGGGTGGCCTCGACAAGATCCTTGGCTTCCTTCAGGCCGAGGCTGGTGAGCTCGCGTACGGCCTTGATGACCTGGATCTTCTTCTCACCCGCGCCCTTGAGGACGACGTCGAAGGAACTCTTCTCTTCCTCGGCCGGGGCTGCAGCACCTCCGCCGACCGCGGCGACAGCAACGGGCGCTGCAGCCGACACGCCGAACTTCTCTTCGAACTCCTTCAGCAGTTCGGACAGTTCGAGCACCGACATGCTGGCGATGCCGTCGAGGATCTCTTCTTTGGTAGCCATGATCAGCCTTCTTCTTCCTCCCCGGCAACTTCCGGGGTGTCTTCGTTCTCGGTTGTTTCGGGTGCTGACTCTTCATCAGCTGGGGCAGCGTCGGCCGGGGCCTCGGCTTCGGGCTCCGCATCGGCGGTTGCCTCGGTCGTGTCAGACGATGCGGCTTCGGCAGCTGGTGCCTCCGATGCCGGAGCGCCGGGCGCGCCACCGATGTCGATCAAGGCCTGCAGGCCGTAGGCGAAGTCGCGTGGGAGTGCCTGGAGCAATCCGGCGAACTGCGACATCGGCGCCGCAATGAGCCCGGCCAACTTGGCCAGGAGTACTTCTCGTGGCTCGATCTCGGCCAACTGACTGACCTTGTCGGCGTCGATGACGTCACCGTCGAAGACACCGCCCTTCAAGATCAGCTCCGGGTTTGCCTTGGCGAAATCCCGAAGGACCTTCGCCACCGTGACCACATCGCCCGGTTCTCCCTCGGGGGTTTCCCCGACGAAGGCCAGGGCGGTCGGGCCGACCAACATATCGCTGATCTCAACACCCGCTTCCGCCGCAGCTCGCTTGGCCAGGGTGTTCTTGTACACCTTGTACTTGCCACCAGCCGGCCGTAGTTCACGACGCAACGCAGACATTTCGGACACGGTCAGACCGCGATACTCGGTCACGATGACCGCACTCGAGTCGGTGAGGCGCTCTCGCACCTCATCGACGACAGCGACCTTCTCCGGTCGTGGCGCTACTGTTTCATCCATTGCACACCTCCTCTCGGTTTCTGGTTGATGGTTTGGTTTCGACACTCGATCGCCGATCAACCACAACCGAACCAGACACCGGGGTGTGCTCGCTCAGAAGAAAAGATCGCCTCTCCAGGATTTGCGCAGCGCGGACGCCGCTACCTGAGGTCTCGGGCGGGAGTATTCGATTTTGCCGAAACGACGCTAGCCGCTCCGGAGAGAAATGCCGCCCTCGGACCGAGGGGGCGTTGCTAGGCCGAGGCCTTGCTTGCTTCGTCGACCCTGTTGGGATCGATCTTGATTCCGGGACCCATGGTCGACGACACGGAAACCTTCGTCATGTAGCGGCCTTTGGCCGATGCCGGCTTGGCCCGATTCAACTCGGCGATCAAGGCTCCGAAGTTCTCCTGAAGGGCGCCGGTGTCGAAGCTGGCCTTGCCCAGCGAGACAT
The DNA here is from genome assembly GCA_937890445.1 of uncultured Acidimicrobiia bacterium. Lineage (GTDB taxonomy): Bacteria > Actinomycetota > Acidimicrobiia > Acidimicrobiales > SZUA-35 > JAHECQ01. The sequence goes on from CALACD010000021.1 coordinate 5,275, forward strand.
GCACGTTTCCATAGCGGTCGGTCCGATACTCCACCGTGCCGCCCTTGAACTCCGAAACAGCCTTTGCCGTGTCGGTGGTGACGGTCCCCGTCTTGGGATTCGGCATCAGCCCACGAGGCCCGAGCACTCGGCCCAGCTTGCCGACCTGAGGCATGAGCTCGGGCGTCGAGATCGCAAGGTCGAAATCGAGCATGCCTCCTTCGACCTGGGCGACGAGTTCCTCGCCGCCAACGATGTCAGCGCCAGCTTCGGTCGCAGCGGTAGCTGCTTCGCCGGTGGCGAACACGGCGATGCGAACGTCTTTGCCGGTCCCTGCAGGCAGAGCGACCGTGCCCCGAACGATCTGATCGGCCTTTCGGGGGTCCACACCGAGTCGAACGACGAGATCGATCGACTCGTCGAACTTCATGCTCGCCAAACTCTTCGCCAGATCCAGAGCCTCGGTCGGACTGTGGAGATGATCACGGTCGAATCGCTTCGTCGCGTCGGAATACTTCTTACTCTTCGCCATAACGGCTCCCTCAATGGTCGGGCCGAAGGGCGAGGTGATCCCAACGAGCCATGTTCGGATGTGTGGACTGGTGATTCTGGTGACGCAGGGTCAGCGGACCCGAACGCCCATCTGCCGAGCGGTCCCGCGCACTTGCGCCTTGGCCCCTTCGAGATCGATGGCATTCAGATCGGGCATCTTGACCAGCGCGATCTCCTCGACCTGTTTGTCGGTGATGGAACCGACGCGATCTCGCTTGGGGTCAGCGGCACCCTTCGGGATCTTCGCAGCCTTCTTGATGAGCTCGGCCGTCGGCGGAGTCTTGAGGACGAGGCTGAACGTGCGATCCTCGAAGATCGTGACTTCGACGGGCACGATGTCGCCCCGCTGTGATTCGGTCTTGGCGTTGTACTCCTTGCAGAAGTCCATGATGGCCAAGCCATACGGTCCTAGTGCCGTACCCACCGGTGGCGCAGGCGAAGCCTGTCCAGCCGGGATCTGAATCTTGACTACTGCCATTACTTGTCTTTTGGCCATGACGATCTTTTCTCGATGGGCGTGCTAGTGCGCGAGAGCAACACACAATGATAGCGGTGGGGCCGACTACTCCGGTCGGAATTCAGGGAGTGAAAAACCGGGCAGACTGACGATGCGGTCAGATCGACCTCAGATCTTGCCGACCTGCGCGAAGTCGAGCTCGACGGGAGTCTCTCGTCCGAAGATGTTGACGAGGACCTTGACCTTGAGCTGTTCCTCGTTGATCTCGACGATCTGACCCTGGAAATCGGCGAATGGCCCTTCCTTGACCCGAACGGTCTCGCCCTCTTCGTACTCGAGGCGGGGCTTGCCCTTGCGCCCGCCAGCGTCATCCCCATCCTCCTTGACCTGCAGGAAGTTTTCCACGTCCTTGCGCGGCAGCGGGGAGGGCTTGTTGCCGGCACCCACGAATCCGGTAACGCCTGGCGTGTTGCGAACGACGAACCAGGAGTCATCGTCGAGTTGCATACGGCACAGAAGGTATCCGGGGAAGACCTTCTTCTGAACGACCACCTTCTTGCCGTTCTTGAACTCGACGACATCCTCGAGAGGGATCACCACCTCGTGGATTCGCTCCTCCATGTTCATGGATTGGGTACGAGCCTCGATGTTCTTCCGAACCTTGTTCTCGTAGCCCGACTGCGTGTGCAACACGTACCAACGGCCCGGACGATCGTAGGGAGACTCGACGCGTGCCGGCGGGACTTCTTCGCCGATAGCACCTTGGTCATCACCTTGGTCATCGGTCGACAGCTCCGCCGAATCGTTCTCCGCCGAATCGCTGGCGGCGTCGCTCGTCTCGGCCGGCACCTCGACCCCATCATCGGTTGCCGCCTCGACCGTGGTCTCGGTGGTCGCCTCGACCTCCGACACGTATGCGACGTCACCGTCGGCGATCACGTCGGTTGCGGATTCGGTCGTGCTGTCGGTGTCGCTCATGATCCAAGCCTCAGAATTTGAAGGACGCCCTCACCGAACACCCAATCCAGACCCGCGATGAATGCCGTGAGCAGGATGACCGTGACCGTGACGACGATGGTGTAGTTGATGACCTCGCTACGGGTCGGCCATTGAACCCGCGTGAGTTCCGATCGGACCTCACGCAGGTATTGAGCCGGACTGACCCGTGGATCACGCTCGGGGGGGCGAGCCTCCCGAGGCGTTGCCACAGGATTTCCCTCGGCATCGATCTGTCCCTGTTTCTGCAGGTATCGACGTTGCTCCCGATTCATCGCCATCAAGAATTACCTGCCATACGAAATGCCTCGTGAAGTAGATCCTTCCCGCTGACGCGCCGACATGGTTGTGTACATCGATCCGACAGCGAGAACGCTGGCAGGGCACGAGGGACTCGAACCCCCAACCCCCGGTTTTGGAGACCGGTGCTCTACCAATTGAGCTAGTGCCCTAGGGCCAGCAGAAGGCTAGCAGCAGAACGATTCGGTCGGACCCAGGCCTCGAATCAGGTGGGGACCGCCCCTGGAGCCAACCCTCAACCAATCGTATGCGGCAACACGTGACGCGCTGCCGGTCTGGTGACCCCTGCAGCAAGACCGGCGGCGACGAGAGCGGCGCTTGCTCGACGCCTCCCCGACCGCTTGCGCCGTGACATCGCGTCAGGTGGCGGGCGGCACGCCGACAACACGTCGTCGAGAAGACCGTAGGGTGGCTCGAGGGGAGCCCTCAGTTGCGCCAGATCGCGGCGGAGGCGGCGAACTCTCACGTCTTGCGCCTGGCATCGCAGACATCGGTTCCGGTGTGCCTGCCCGACCAGGCCCTGGGCCGGGATCCTGCCCGAGAAGCCAAGCCAGACCTCCAGCCATCGACACGGCAACTCACGCCACATGTTCGCTCTCGAACGCATCCTCGTCGCCGCTTCGGCCCACGGGCCGGACGTCACTGCGCGACGCAGGCCCGGACGCAAGGCGGTCGGCTTTCCCATCCCCGGAACCCTTCCCATCCCCGGAACCCTTCTCATCCTCGGAACCGAGTGCCGAGAGCAGCTCGCGTAGGCGCTTCCTGGCTCGATGCAGGCGCACCTTCGCTGCCGACACGGTGATTCCCAATTCCTCGGCGATGGCCTCGTGGGGCAGATCGTAGACGTCACGGAGAACGACCACCGTCCGCAGCTTGGGAGGAAGACTGCGGAGCGCCTCGGTCAATTGAGCCCGAAGATCGCCCACATCGACGCCGTGCGACGGATCGCCGTCAAGGTGATCATCGGCAAAAGGTGGGTCTTCGGGGAGCTGGTCGTGCCGATGACGAGTCCGCCGACCCAGCAGCGTGTTGGCACAGTTGGCTGTGATTCGGTGAAGCCACGTGCCGAACTGGGCGTCACCCCGGAATTTCGAGAGACTGCGATGGACACGGAGGTAGGTTTCCTGGACGACGTCCCGAGCGTCCTCGTGGTCGCCGGTCAGTCGAAATGCCAGCGTGTACGTGTCCGCGTACGTTTGGCGTACCAGTTCCTCGAAGGCGCGGTCGCTGCCCTCCTTGGCCTCTTCGACCAGCACACAGATCTCTGCATCGTCTCGAGCCATCGGTCCTCGTGGGTGCGGGTGCGGTACGTGGCCCGTGCAGCCTACCTGCCTCCGAACCAGCGAACGCAGCACGCGGCCCCTTCACCGATTGGAGACGGGCACGAACGGGAGACGGGCACGGGCGGGAGACGGGCACGGGCGGAACGAAGAACGCTGTCCAATCAGTCTCGACGACTCGGTGCGAGGTTCGAAAACGGAAGATCCCCGAACGTGGGACGTTCGGGGATCTTCGGTTTCAAGCAATCAGGTGCACAACGCACCACAATGAAGGACGAAAGGGTCTACTTGAGGATCTTGGTCACACGACCAGCCCCAACAGTACGACCACCCTCACGAA
>CALACD010000022.1 GCA_937890445.1 uncultured Acidimicrobiia bacterium
TGGCTGCTGGTGACGAACTTCTCGACGAAGAGCTCCTGCTGAAGGACGGCGGGATGGTGCTCGAACGAGGCAAGGACTACCTCATCAGCACCCGGTTGATGCCGGTCGCGCAACAGCACGGGTTCCCGGACCTGACCTCGTTGGTCAACAAGCTCCGTGGCCGCGACCAGGCATTGCGGCTCGACGTCGTCGATGCCATGACCGTCAACGAGACCTCTTGGTTCCGCGATCCACGTGTGTGGGTCGACGTGGGGACCAGCCTTCTTCCCGAGTTGCTGGAGAAGAAGCGAACCACTCGCCGGCTCGACGTGTGGGTGGCTGCGTCGTCGAGCGGGCAGGAGGCGTACACCCTCGGCATGTTGTTGACCGAGGTGCTCGGCGACGATTTCAAGGATTGGCGAGTCTCCATTCTGGCCACCGATCTGTCACGCAACATGGTGCGGCGCACGAACGATGGTCTCTACGGTGATTACGAGATGTCACGAGGACTCTCGAAGGATCGGCTCCAGAGATTCTTCGAGAAGGGCCCGATGGGTTGGCGCGTCAGCGATCAGTTGCGATCGATGGTGACGGCACGGGAGTCGAACCTGACGGCCATGAACGGCACCATACGCGGGCCGTTCGACCTGATTCTGCTCCGGAACGTCCTGATCTACTTCCAACCGGCGATGCGGACCAAGATCCTGGCCGAGCAGGCAGCCCTGCTGGCCCCGTACGGTCGTTTGGTGCTGGGCGCGTCGGAGAGCGCGCTGGGTGTTCCTCCCAGTCTGGCCCGGCATCGTTCGGGAACCCTGGTGACCTACGGCCGCGCCGACGAGGCGGAAGGCGCTCCGACACGGTCGTCGGGCATCTCGGCCGCGACGTCCAACCTCTTGGCCCAGTTCCCTCGGGCCGATCAGAAGTCGGGTGGTTCCGGTCCGGGGAAAGCAGCGGCTCCCGCAACCGCCTCCGGGCTGGTCACTGTTCCTGCGACCGCGCCCCCGAACGACGGGTCGGTGCTCGAGGTGCAAGGGCCCGAGACCGGCTCGGAGCCGACAGTCCTCCAACGTCTGGCAGCACTGCGGACCGAAGCCGCCGCCATGAGCGGCTCCGCCCAAGCCGGGCCTGACCAGACGCCGGCGGCGAAACCTGCGCTGCTCGGTCAAGCAAGAGTCGATGCCGACGGGCTCACCCCGCTCGAGCGGCTTCGCGCCATCAGAAAGGAATACCACCAACAATGAGCATTCTCGTCGTTGACGATTCCAGCGTCATGCGCAAGATCGTCATCCGCAGCATTCGTCAGGCCGGTTACGGCGACTACGAGGTCGAACAGGCCGAGGACGGAGCCGAGGGTCTGGCAAAGGCCAAGGCCAATCCTCCTAAGGTCATCCTCAGTGACTGGAACATGCCGAACATGTCCGGCCTCGAATTCATCCAGGCACTACGAGCCGAGGAGATCATGATTCCGTTCGGATTCGTGACATCGGAGTCCACATCGAAACAGAAGGTGATCGGAATGGCAGCCGGAGCGTCGTTCCTGTTGTCGAAACCCTTCACCGCCGACGACCTCGGCGACCAGCTCAGTCGCTATCTCTAGGAGACCAAGACATGCCCCAGGTTCGCTTTCCCGAACAGTTGCACCTCAAGAACCTCCTCACCGATCTGATCGGCAAGGACGTGTCCTTCGCGGTCGACGTGGTCGCACCGTCGCCGACCGATGTTGCCGGCTATCTCACGATGTTCGTCGGAGACGACGATGCTCCCCTGATGTTGGCCGCCGGCGACATCCGGTTCGCACATCTGGCCGGGGCCGCTCTTGCCTTGATACCGAAGGGTCGGGCCGAGGATGCCATCGCAGCCGGCGACGCCGATCCCGACCTGATCGAGAACTATCGAGAGGTCATGAACGTCATCACCCGGGCCGTGAACGACACCGGTGGTGCGCATGTCCGTCTCATCCCCGGAAGCTCGGTGGATGTTGCGTCGCTGGGCGAACCGGTCGACGCGTCGGGTCTCGAAGCCGATGTCGATGGCTATGGACGGGGCCACCTCTATTTCTGGCGTCTCGCCGCCTGATCGGGTCCGACGGTCGGATTGACCGGGCGCTCGAATGGCAGCGGCGGGCCCGGTCGGCAACGCTGTCGCCCATGCTCTGGGAGACATCCACGTTCACCCTCACCTGTGACCGCAGTGGTCTCGATCACGACATCTCGGTCGGGCTGCCGGCCCGCTTCGACAAGCTCGATGCGCCACCCGTGATCGTCTGTCTCGACGGTCCGTGGATGTTCGGCACGGTCCTGGATGCAACACGGATCATGTCGATGTCGGGCGAGGCTCCCGAAGCGGTCGTGGTCGGGGTGTCGTTCACCGACCAGAGCATGGGTGAGTATCTGAAGCAACGGGCGCGGTGGTACACCCCGACGGCCTGGGTGCCCCCGCCCGAGACCGGCGTGAGAGGATTGGAGCAAGACGAGACCGGGAAGGTCGAGACGTTCATCGCGTTCCTGAACGACCAGCTGCTCCCCCACCTCGAGGCCCGGTACCGAACGGGAGAACGATGGTTCGTAGGGCACAGCTTCAGTGCACTGTGCGGGGTGCGGGCCCTCCTGGTGAAGCCCGAGATGTTCGACCGCTGGCTGTTGGCCAGCCCGTCGATCTGGTGGCACGACCGAGTGATCCTCGACATGGAGGAGGCCTACGCCGAAGCCAACGACGACCTGCCGGCCCACGTCTTCTTGTCTGCCGGCACCGACGAGGAGGACAGTGACCCGGTCGGCACCTTCCGGATGACATCGAATGTCGCGGTCCTCGGATCGACGCTGGCATCTCGTGGCTACCCCAATCTGAAACTCACCAGGATGGAGCTCGACGGCGATGCCCACTCGTCGGTCATCGGCAATGCGATCAGCAAGGGATTGCGTGCCCTGCTGACCTCCTGACCTCCTGATCGAGGTTGGCCGCCTCCACCGTGGATCTCGGGAACCATGCGAAACAGCAGAAGTGCGGGAGATCCGGGTTCCTGCAACGATGTCGGAATGATGACTGCCGATGATGTCCGAGCCGAACTCGACGCTCTTCTGGCCCGCCGCACGGCCGAGACCCGGCTGACGACGATGGGTGCCGGTAGTGACGATCTCGACGATGGCCGGGCCTATCTGGCTGCCACCGTCGAAGGCGGATGGCACGTGCCGCACTGGCCGTCGGTACATGGCGGTCGCGACGCCGATCCGAACGAGGCGGGCGAGATCGCCACTGCGCTACGGGACTACCTCGTGCCCGATCTCTACCCCTTCGCCATCGGCCTCGGCATGGTGGGGCCGGCCCTGTTGGCTCACGGCACCGATGAGCAGAAGTCGCAGTGGCTTCGCCCGATTGCGGCCGGAAGCGAGATCTGGTGCCAGATGTTCTCCGAGCCCGAAGCCGGGTCCGACTTGGCGAACGTCGGCTTGCGTGCCGTGCGCGACGGTGACGAGTGGGTCCTGACCGGCCAGAAGACCTGGACCAGCCGGGCCATGTGGGCCGACTGGGGCATCTGCCTGGCCCGGACCGACCCGGAGCAACCCAAGCACAAGGGCCTCACCATGTTCTGTGTCCTTATGGATCAGCCCGGCGTCGACGTGCGCCCTCTCGGCCAGATGAACGGCGACACCCACTTCAGCGAGGTGTTCGTCTCCGAGGCCCGGATCGGCGACGCCTGGCGAGTGGGTGACGTGGGCGAGGGTTGGCGGGTCGCCATGACCGTGCTGGCCCATGAGCGAGCCGGAGGTGGAAGCCGGGGCGGAGGCGACGGCGGGTCGAAGAAGGCCAGGACACCAAACTGGATTGCCGACCTGCGACCGACCGGTGCTCTCGACCGACCCGTCGACCGCAACGCAATCGTCGGCGTCCACGTGTTGGACATGATCGGTCGTTGGACCGCACAGCGAGCTGCCGACGCTGCTCGCGGCGGCACCCCGTCGCCTGCGGGCTCGGGCGCCAAGCTGCGGACGGTTGCGTCGTACAAGGGTCGTGCCTTCACCACCAACCGGGCCGTCGGTGCCGACGGGATGCTCAGCGACGGTCACGGCTACATCGAGACCATCACGGCGCCGTCGATGTCTATCCGCGGCGGCACCGACGAGATCCAACGCAACATCCTGGGCGAACGGGTGCTCGGCCTACCCGGGGAACCCCGGCTCGACCGTGATGTCGCCTGGAACGAGAGCCGGCGCGGTCTCGTCTGACACCAGCGAGCGAACGTCGGGCCAGGCCACGCCGCCAGTACCAGCTGGGACACAGCACCCGGATCTGACCTACCGTGCACGTCATGAGCACTTTCTTCGACCTGCAGATGGAGTCGATCGGCGGCGAGACCGTCGCCTTCGACAAGTTCCGGGGCCAAATGACCCTGGTGGTCAACGTCGCCTCCCGTTGAGGCCTCACCCCCCAGTACGCAGGTCTGCGTACGCTTCACCACGAGGTCGAGGGCCTCACCGTCGTCGGTGTCCCCTGCAACCAATTCGGTGGGCAGGAACCGGGGACCAACGCCGAGATCCTCGAGTTCGCCACGTCGACCTACGACGTCGATTTCCCGATGTTGGCCAAGGTCGACGTCAACGGTGACGACCGGGTTCCGCTCTATGCGTACCTGACCGCAGCCAAGGCCGACGAGGACGGCAACGCCGACATCGCCTGGAACTTCACCAAGTTTCTGGTGGGCTCCGACGGCGAGGTCATCGAGCGCTTCAGCCCCACGGTCACCCCCGAGGAGATCGCGGCCTATCTCGCCGAGCGAGGCTGACTGGACAAGTAGTCGGCCAGGGCGCGACGGGTGTCGGCCCGAGCGTCGTCGTTGTGCGCCACCACTTCGATACGAAGATCGGTCACTCCGGCGTCGGCGTAGGAGGCCAGACCGTCCAACACCCGATCCCAGGAGCCGATCAGATGCAGATCGGCCGGATCCTCCAACCCCTCCTTGGCCAACACGGCGGCATAGGAGGGCAGGTCTCGGTAGAACGCCCCGACCTCCTGGGCCAGCGCATAGGCGCCGGCGTGGTCATCGGTGACGCAGATTCGCACCAGCGCCATGACCCGTGGCGCCGGTCGTCCTGCCACATCGGCCGCCTCGTGCAGCACGGGAACGATGTGGTTGGCGATGGTCGTGGGGCCGCACTGACCGACCGTGGTGCCATCGACCTCGGTGCCGGCCAGTCTCAGCATCCGGGGCCCGAGCGCGGCCAGCAGGATGGGGGTTCGTGCCGCCTCGATGTTCAGATCGCCGTGAGCGCTGAGCTGTGAACCCTCGACATCGACTGCTGCGCCCTCGAGCAACGGCTTCATACCGGCGATGAACTCGGACGTGAAGCCGAACGGACGATCCCACGACAGGCCGAGGGCACCTTCCACCTGCCGGGCGTGGGACGGGCCGATGCCCAAGGTGAAGCGACCATTCCACGCCGATTGGGCCGTCCGCGCCTGTTGAGCCAAGCCGATCGGGTGCCGCCCATAGAGCGGCACCACCGACGTGCCGACCTCGGCCAGCCCGGGAGCATCGGCGGCCACCGCGGCCAAGGCCACGATCGGGTCGACGGCGTTGGCATGCGACACCCAGAGGCCGTCGAATCCTGCGTCGCGGGCGAAGACTGCGGCCTCGCGCACCGCGGCGACGGATGCCAAGGCAACTCCGCCGGCCAGTCCCCAACGCACTCCCAGTCGATTGCTGTTCGAAAGCTCGGTCACGCTCGGCAGTCTGGTGCAGAATTGTGGCTTGCGCATCCTGGTGACGAACGACGACGGCATCGAATCGGAAGGACTTCATGTCCTGGCACAGCGGCTCACCCAACTGGGCGAGGTCACGGTGTTCGCCCCGTCGGGCGAATACTCCGGCGCCGGGGCCGCCATCGGGCACATCGGCCCCGGTCTCCCCGACGTCGTCGAAGCCATTCGGCCCGAGATGCCCGACGTTGCTGCGGTCTACCACCTCGACGGTCCGCCGGCGTTGGCGTCCCTGTTGGCCTGCAGCGGACTGTTCGGGGATCTGCCCGATCTGGTGGTTTCGGGCATCAACCCGGGATGGAACGTCGGCCATGCCGTGCACTTCTCGGGCACCATCGGGGCCTGCATCACGGCCGACATCTTCGGCATTCCGGCCATCGCCATCAGCCAACGGGCCGACGGCGAGCCGATGCGGTGGGCCACGGGGGCCGAAGCGGCCGCGCAACAGGTGCCAGCGGTGATGGAGCGGCCGCGGCTGCTCAACGTCAACGTCCCCAACCTGGTGTGGACCGACATCAACGGTGTCCGACAAACCGGGTTGGCCGACCGGATTCCCTTCGGTCTGCACGATCCCACGCTGTCTCCCCTCCCCGACCGGGTCGGAGTGTTCCACGCCGACTTCGCCCGCAACGGTCCCTTCGACGGCCCGGACGGCACCGACACCCATGCCGTGGAAGCCGGGTACGTGTCGGTCACCGAGCTGACATCGACCCATGCGTCTGGCAGGCTCGACCCATGACCGATCTCGCCGTCCTCGACCGGGCCTACCATTCGATCCTCACGCAGATCATCGAAACGGCGCAGGCCCCGCACTACACCGAAGTTGCCAAGACCCTCGGAGTTTTCCCGGAGGAGGCCAAGGCTGTGGTGCGTGAGGTCATCGAGTCGACCCCGGGCTGGTTCCACCCTGGCACCGACTACCTCGCCAGCTTCCCACCGTTCAACGTCCAGCCGACCCAGTATCGGGTGTCGATCGACGGCCGACCCGGTTGGTTCGCACAATGCGGGTTCGAGGCCACGGCCATCCGTTGGTTGTTTCCGGGGCGAGCCGTGCGGATCGAAGCACCCTGTCTGTGCTGCGGCGACCAGATGGTGATCGAGATGCGTGACGACGAGATTCTCCTGGTCGATCCCGACACCATCGTTGGCTACACGAGCGCCGAGGTCGGAGGTGATGCGGCCAACCGGCCGTTCCGGTGAAGTCAGATGAACCTCTTCCGGTCGGAAGAGCACGCCTGCACCTGGAGTGGCTTCGAGCCGGAAATGGCCGACCGCATGCTGAAGCCCCTGGCCGGATGGGCCGACATCTTCAGCAATGACTTCTTCAGGCAGCGAGGTCGGCCCGACTATCTGTCGTGGACCCGGAGCAAGGATGGCCAGGCTGCCTTCGCGAAGCTCCGAGCCGACCTCAGCTGAGCACGACCGGCAATTCCAGGGCCCCACTCAGGAAGTTGGAGTGGATACGGCGGGCAGGTCGAGCGACCTCGATGGCCGGGCACCGGGTCAGCAGTTCCTTCAACATGATCCGCATCTGCAACCGGGCCAGCCGGGCTCCGAGGCAGAAATGGGTACCGATCCCGAACGCCAGATGCTGATTCGGTTCGCGTCGTAGATCGAACTCGAACGGACGGTCGAACACGTTCTCGTCGACGTTGGCCGACGGATACCACAGCACCAGCTTGTCGCCGGCCGAGATCCGGGCGCCCCCCAGTTCGACGTCGACGGCTGCGGTTCGACGGAAGTGCAGCACCGGGTTGGTCAGTCGCAGCGTCTCCTCGATGAACCCCGGGAGATGTGCATCCAGATCGCTCATCAGCAGTGCCCGTTGCTCCCGATGGGTCGACAGCATCTCCATCGCACCGGTCAGTGACGACCGCGTGGTTTCGTTGCCGGCGATCAGGAGCAGGAACCACAGGATCACCACCCGCTGTTCATCGATGGGTTCACCATCGATCCGGGCCCGCACCACCGACGTGATGAGGTCGTTGCCCGGCTCGGCCCGCTTCTGGGCGATCACCCGCCGGCCGTAGGCGAACAGCTCGTCCTTGGCCGCCAGGAAATCCTGGACCGAGCCGCCCAGGTCGGGGTCGTGATTGCCGATGATCCGATTGCTCCAGTCGAAGAACAGCTGACGATCCTCGGCCCCGATACCGAGCAGGTCGGCCAGAACGAGCAGGGGCATCTCCTTGGCGACGTGATCGACGAAGTCGAGCTCCCCTTCTGGTTGCGCGAGCAGGCGATCCACGATGCCGACGGCGAATCGCTCGATCGTCGGTGTCAGATCACGAGCGATGCGAGGCCCGAACGGTTCTCGCAGGACGGCACGAAAGGCGGTGTGGTCGGGCGGATCCATGCCCATCAGGTTCATCCGAGTCTCGTCCAGGACCGCCCCGCTGATGTCGCTGGCGGTGAAGCCACCGAGGAACGACGAATAGACGTCGGGCCGACGAGACACCTCATGGACGTGCCGATGGGTCGTGACGCACCAGAAGCCAGGTCCCTGTCGACCGCCGGCCCGCTTCGGCTTCTCGAGATGAAAGGCCACCGGTGCGTCGCGGCGGAGGGTGGCGAAGGCGTCGTGCGGCACACCGCGAGCAAAGGTGGCAGGGTCGAACAGGTCGACGTCGGTGTGATCGGCTACGGCTGGTCGCGGCACCGGTTCAGCGTAGTACCGACTACGACATCGGCAAGCTGAAGCCACCGGTCGCATCCGGTGGGAAGTCGACCACGGCTGTCACCGCGTCGAGGTTGAGCGGACCGTAGAGGTGGGGGAACTTGCCGTGACCGTAGGAGTCCTCCACGACCAACGTGGCCACCAGCACAGCGGGGTCGATCGACAACAAGACCAGGTCGGTCTCGCCTCGATAGAAGCGATCGGCTGTGGTGACCACCTGATCTCGATAGGACAGGTGGACGAAGCCCTCGTCGTCCAACGAGGCCGGCCGATGGTCCCCACCCGCGACGGCGGCGGCCCAGGCGTCACGAGTGGTGATGTGAAACAGCTCCGGCACCGCTCGAGCCTAGCGACTCAGCCGACGCCGATACGGCGCAGCAGATAGACGATCGGCGCCAGCGCGGCGGCGAGCGCGACGAGGGCGGCTCCGGCCAGCAGGATGGTCCGGAGCACTTCCGGCAATCGGTCCATGACCGGGGTCCCTCGTGACATCACCTCCCATCGGTCCGAATCGGGCAAAATGGAGTCGTGGACCTGTACCGCCTCCTGCGTGTGAAACCCGACGGCTCGCTCGAGGAGTTGCGAGCCGCCTACCGGCGCCGGGCCCGTGAACTGCATCCCGACCTCGGTCGGATGGCCGACGGTGGCCAATCCATGGCCGAACTGAACGACGCCTGGCGGATTCTGTCGGACCCCGACGCCCGCCTCGCCTACGACCGAAGCCTGGCCCGGGTCCCGACACCGGAACGTCCGTCGGCCGCCGCGGCATCGGCGTCGGTCCCGTTCGTGCCCCAGCCGGCACCGGCGGCCCAGCGGTCGAGGCGAGAGGCATGGGTGCTGGGTGTACAGGCCCAGATTCTTCGTCTCAGCCGATTGGCTGGACGAAGCGCGACCCAGACCCTGCTCGTACGATCCAACCGCGCCCCGCGGGCCACCTACGAGGCCTTGGTCGAACTGATCGTTGCCAGCCTGACCGAGGACACCGAAGCGCGGGTCCGGGCTGCCCGGGCTGCTGGAACTGCGCCCCTCGATCTCGGGGTCGCGGCGACGTTGGTCGGCCTGAGGACCCTGGCCGACCGAATCCGGCGCCAATCGTCGCTGGGCATCACGGCCGAGTTGGAGATGACGGCCGAACTCGTCGATCGTATGTGGGACGTGCTGGCGCACGAACTCTCCAAACCACTGACCGACGCGCTGGGCGGCAATCCGCACATTGCCAATGTCTTGCGAACCAAGGGGAGGGTCGGCTGAGGCGAGGTCGTCGGACGGGTTCCGATCAGTCGTCGCACGCCCGTTCGCAGCGGTCCGATCCGCTCCCGCCGATCTCTCGATCGAAGCCCGGCCCGCCGACGATGAGGTCGTCGCCGGCGTCGCCTCGCAGCACGTCGTTCTCGTCGCCACCGTCGAGGACGTCGTCGCCGGCTCCTCCCCGGGCGTCGTCGCGTCCAGGGCCACCCTCGATCACATCGGCGCCCGGTCCCCCGTCGAGCAGGTCGTTGTCGCCATCGCCG
>CALACD010000023.1 GCA_937890445.1 uncultured Acidimicrobiia bacterium
GGCTATGTACAGATCGACAGCAGCGGTCGCCAATTGCGATCCGTGGCCGGCTTCGGCCCCGATGACCTGCCCGTCGCGGGCATCACTGCCAGTGGCGAACTGGGGCAACCGGCGCCGCCCGAGACCCAGGCCGTGTTGAGGTTGGTGGCCGAGCTCGACACCCACCCCGACGTGGCGGTGAGTCAGATCGTGGTGGACGGCCAGACCCTCTACCTCGACCTTGCCTCGGGGGGGCGAGTCAAGGTGGGTGACGACACCGCGCTGGACGCCAAGATGATCAGCCTCGAGACGATTCTGGCTCGAGTCGATCTGCGTTGTCTGTGGGAGATCGACGTTCGAGTGCCGACCGCGCCCGCTGTGACCAGGATCGATGCTGCAGGCAATCCGCGGGCAACGTTGACTGATCTGTCACAGTGTTCATAGGCTTGTTTGTTGGCTCGGGCGTCTCGACCTCGACCTTTTGTTGATAGAAAGTCGGTCCATGAGTACGCAGAACTACGTAGCGGTGATCAAGGTCGTCGGTGTCGGGGGCGGTGGTTGCAACGCCGTCAACCGCATGATCGACGCCGGACTCCGCGGCGTCGAGTTCATTGCGGTCAACACCGATGCCCAAGCGTTGCTCATGAACGATGCCGAGACCAAGATCCACATCGGGCGTGAGCTGACTCGTGGATTGGGGGCCGGTAGTGATCCGGCGATCGGCCAGCAGGCCGCCGAGGATCACGCCGATGAGATCGCCGCTGCCCTCGATGGAGCGGACATGGTTTTCATCACGGTGGGTGAGGGAGGTGGAACCGGAACCGGAGCTGCTCCGGTCATTGCCGAACTGGCCAAGGGGCAGGGAGCTCTGACCATCGCTGTGGTGACGCGTCCTTTCGGGTTCGAAGGCCGCCGACGCGCCACCCAGGCCGATTCAGGCATCAACCGACTCAAGGAGAAGGTCGACACCCAGATCGTCATCCCGAACGATCGACTGTTGTCGATCGCCGATGAGAAGACGACCATGGTCAACGCGTTTCGCATGGCCGACGAGATCCTCCTGTCCGGAGTCGCCGGCATCACTGACCTCATCACCACACCGGGGCTGATCAACACCGACTTCGCCGACGTCCGGATGATCATGCACGATGCCGGGAGCGCGTTGATGGGCATCGGCCGGGGCGAAGGAGACGGTCGGGCACTGGCCGCTGCTCGAGCCGCCATCGCCTCGCCGTTGCTCGAGTCCTCCATCGAGGGAGCGCGGGGCATCCTGCTCTCCATTTCCGGTTCCAGCGATCTCGGGCTGTTCGAGGTCAACGAGGCGGCGGAGATCATTCACGACGTCGCTCATCCCGATGCCAACATCATCTTCGGCACCGTCGTCGATGAATCGATGACCGACGAGATCCGGGTGACGGTGATCGCTGCTGGTTTCGATCGCTTCGACGGCGAAGGATCCGATGGAGGCCAGTTCCCCGGCAGCGATCCTCTCGCCGACCTGCTGGCCGACGACGACGATGACGAACTGTTGGGCTCCAAAGGAAGCGGATCGGTCGATCTGTTCGCCTCCGAGGACGACGACGGTGATGACGACTTCGACGTCCCGTCGTTCCTCCAGTAGCGAGGTGACCGACCCGCAGACCTTCGAGGGCCGCAGTTCGATATCGCTCGGATCCGGGCTGCGATGCGAGATCCGGACGACCACCACGCTCGAGGGGGACTTCCGGACCGACATCGAGCCGTCCGTCCTCGAGGCCCGTCGTCGGGGAATCCTGGATGCCGAATGGACGTGGCTTCGGCAGGTCCACGGCGCCGAGGTGGTCACGGTCTCCCGTCCCGGAGAGTTCGCCGGCGAGATCGCTGATGGGGCCGTCGTCGGCGTCGTCGGTGCGCCGATCGCGGTCACGACCGCCGATTGTGCCCCGGTGGTTCTGGTGGCGTCGAACGCGATCGCCGTGGTGCATGCCGGCTGGCGTGGCGCCGAGGCGGGGATCGTAGAGCGAGCTGCAGGGGAGTTGACGGCCCGAGGCGCTCAGCCGGTGGCGACCTTCCTGGGGCCCTGCATCGGTCCGTCCCACTACGAGTTCGGTCAGGCCGACTTGGCCCGTTTGATCGATCGCTTCGGGCCGACCGTTGGTGCGGTCACCGTCGACGGCGCACCTGCTCTCGACCTGCCGGCCGTCATCGCCTCGGCATGTCGGCAGGCGGGTTGGCCGGCGCCGCAACGGCCGCCCTGCACCAGCGATCCGATGTACTTCAGTCATCGGACTCGTTCGGACCGCGGTCGCCAGACCACGGTGGCGTGGATGGAGCCGACGGACGGGCCGTCATGACCGAGCCCGACGACGACCGACCGGGCGAGCCCGTCGAGACAGCCGAGCTGACCGTCGAGGTTCTGACCCAGCGGCTGACCGTGATCCGTCAACGGATCGAGGCTGCGGGCGGTGACCTCCAGCGCACGTCGGTCCTGGCGGTGACCAAGACCTTCCCTGTCGAGGTCTGCCGGCTGGCCGTGGACACCGGGCTGGTGGACTTGGGTGAGAACTACTCCCAGGAGCTCGAGGCGAAGGCACCGGCCCTGGACCGGGACGCAGGGCGCTGGCATTTCATCGGTGGGCTGCAGCGCAACAAGATCAAGAGATTGGCCTCGGTGGTGTCGGTGTGGCAGACGATGGATCGGGTCGCACTGCTCGACGAACTGGCGACACGGGCACCGGCTGCGGTCGTGATGGTGCAGGTCAACACGACCGACGAGCCGCAGAAGTCGGGTTGCGCTCCCGACGAGGCACCGGCACTCGTCGAACACGCCCGTGAGCTGGGGCTCGAGGTCCGGGGCCTGATGACGATCGGTCCGACCGATGGCTCTCATCCGGGTCCTGCCTTCGCCCGGCTGCATGCCCTGGCCGAACGACTCGACGTCGCCGAGCGGTCGATGGGGATGACGGGTGATCTCGAGATCGCCGTCGCCGAGGGAAGCACGATGGTGCGTGTCGGAACTGCCCTTTTCGGTTCCCGCAGCCTGGGTGTACCCTCCGGGACACAGCGTGGTCGCGCAGGGTGATCGCACCGGCAGGATCGGATGGACAATGTCGATGCCGAGGGCGTGGTCGATGCCGTGCACCTACTCGAACGCTGTCCGTGGCATGCTGGTGCCGAGCCAAGGGAACAGGGCTCAACAGATGAGGAGAACGACGTGGCCGTCTTTCGGAACGTGATGGTGTATCTCGGGCTCGGTCCGGACGAAGAGTACGAGGACGGTTATCTTCCCGATGATGGATTCGACGACCACGATGATTCCTACAACGGACGGTTCTCGAACCATCAGTCGGCACCGGGAGCGCACGATGGCGATCCACGGGTCGACAACGCCGTCACCGCCAGCGCGGTCGGGGCCGTGCGTCCTCTGCGACCGGTGGCCGATCCGGTGGTCAGCTTCGACGACGAGGACACCGTCCTCGACCTGGCGGCCGTCGAGCGAGCTCGACGATCCGAGATCGACCAGCGTTCTCACGTGTCGGTACCGACGATGACGTCGGCGGCATCACATGGCGCATTCGACCACGGCGTCTCGACCCGGCAGGATCCAGTGGTGCGCGCCGTTCCCATCAACCGTTCCAAGCCCAAGACCATCAGCCCAGCCAGCTTCGGCGACGCCAAGCTGATCGCCGATGATTTCAAGAACTCGGTACCCGTCATCATGAACCTGCAGGGTCTGGACCGGGAGTTGGCCCGACGTCTCATCGATTTCGCGAGCGGTGTCTGCTACTCGTTGAACGGCAGTATGGAGAAGCTCGCGTCGCAGGTCTTCCTGCTGATCCCGAAGTCCGCCGAGGTGACCGACGAGGACCGTCGACGCATCGAAGAGCGGGGCTACGCCAACTGACCCATGGGTGATCTCCTGTGCGTACTCGTCCTGCTGTTCCAGTTGGCCTTTCTGCTCCGACTGGTGCTGTCGTTCTTCCCGCTGGTCAGCGGTTCGACCTTCGCTGCGGTGCGGGACGTCTCGATCGCCATCACCGATCCGGTCGTCTGGCCGATCCGCCGAAAAGTACCGCCCCTTCCCGGAGCGATGGCCGGGTTCGGGGTCGCCGAGATCCTGGTCCTGATACTCATCCAGATCATCGCAAGTATCGTCTGTAGGTAGCACTAACCTGCAGCCATGCCTCTGCAAAGCGACAAGCTGAAGCTCCTGCGACGCATTCCGGACATCCGGTTCGAGGAAGAGCTTCGCGGGTACAGCAAGAGCCAGGTGGATCGAGTTCTCGAGAACTTGGCCCCGCTGGCGGACGAGATCGAGCTGATCCAACAGCGTTTGGCCGAGGCCGAATCTCGTGCCGCTTCGGCCGAGGCCCGCCTGATGGAACGCATGCAGGCGCCGGCCCCAGCACCGGTGGCTCCCGTGGCACCCGAGCCTTCGCCGATACCGGCCACACCCGCCGATTTCGACGAGACCCTGCGACGAACCTTGCTGATGGCCCAACGCACCGCAGACGAGACCGTTCGAGAGGCGACCGACGAGGCCGAACGTCTGCGAAACAACGCCCACAACGAGGCCGATCAGATGGTGGCCAAGGCTCGGGCCGAATCGGCAGCACTCTCGGAGGAAGCCGAGCAACGGCGTTCGGTCATGATGGACGAGGCGCTGGCAGAGAAGCAGCGACTTCTCTCCGAAGCTCGAACCGAGGCCGAGGCCCGCCGGACGATGCTCGAGACCGAGCTCAACGACGCCGAGGGAAGCTTGCGAGCCGAGTTGCTGGAGCAGATCGCCAATCTGCAGCACATTCGCGGCTTGCTGACCAATGACATCGAGACGCTCGAGGCGCACCTGGGACGGCGGCGTACATCGGTGCGAACTGCCTTGTCCGAAATGCTGGTGGTGATCGATGACCCGTCGGCCTTCAACGCCGAGCCGGTTCCGGAGGTCACCGAGATCGAGCCGGTGGAGCAAGCCGACTATCAGCCCATCGGCATCGAGTTGCCCTCTCTGGCGATGCACGAAGCGGGCATCATGGACGACGGCGCTGCACGGGAAGCCCGGGTTGATGAAGCCCCGTTGCCGTCGCGGTCTTCTTCTGCGCGGCTGGAGGCGGCCGCCGAGGGCCCGAGTCACGCACAAGGCAGCGGTCCGAGCGATGAGGGCCCGACCGTCCACGACGCCGAGCTCCACGACGCCGAGTTCGGTCGCGCTGCAGTCGATCGCGCTGGCTACGATCGCGACGACTACGAGGGCAGTACCGACCTGGGCGCCGTGGAGCCAGGCGACATCTCGGTGGAAGGCTTCGTGGACGATGTGACGTCGTCGGCAGCGTTCGGTGACATCGGCTCCGACGACGTCGTCGCAGCCTTTGCCGTGGGCGACGCCGAACCGACCGATGCCGTGGATCGTCGCGAACCGGCCGAAGTGGCCCTCCAACTGGATGACCCCTTCGCGCTCGGAGATGCTGCGTCGCCCTTCGCCAGTGTTCCCGGCGTCGAGGAAGCAGGCTTGCCGGACCTTCCCGGCCTCAGCGTCGAGGAGTTCCGGGCTGATGCAGCCGACCGCTATCTCGTCAGCCCCGAAGTGATCGCTGCTGATGTGGCCAGCGCAGACGATGCGGCCACCCAGGAGTTCTCCTTCTCGGAGTTCACCCAAGACTCCGGAACCGAAGACGACACCTGGGGCCGAGACGCCAGCAGGGAGCATGATCTTGGCTGGGCCGAGGGACCGGCACCGGTGTCGGAACACGAGCTGTCTCCACCTCCGCCGATCGTGGGCCAGGATCCGTTCCTGGAGCAGTTGCGGCAAGCCACCAGTGACGAGGACCCGAGTGATGAAGCACTCGATCGATTCTTCGAAGGCAGCGACGACATGGACCGAAAGGGCGGCTGGTTCGGCCGCCGCAAGTAACCTGTCCCGACCTGCTGGGGTGCCCCAGCCAGTCAGTCCAGCGCAGGTTCAGGCCAGCGAGATGGTGAACACCAGCGGTCCGTCGTTCGAGGAAGCAATGGTCGGATCGGCCACGGTCGACGTGGCCAGAATCTCTTGTGTGATCCAGTCGAGATGCGCTTCCACGCCGTCGGGCAGCCGGCCGTAGGTCAGCACGATACGGTCGGTGGGGTGCAGGCCCTGATCCTTGCGTTGCTGCTGGATGGCTCGGATCGTGTCGCGAGCGCGTCCTTCGGCTTCCAACTCCTCGGTCAGTTCGACGTCGAGGACGACGAGGGCATCGTTTCCTCGTAGCGGAGCCGCGGCGACCCCGTCCCTGGGGTCGAGGGCCAGCGTGAACTCCTCGGCCAGCAATCGGTGTCCGGCAACGGTGACGGTGCCGTCGCCGTTGTCCTCCCAGGCTCCCGCTTTGGCATCGGAGATCACGGTCTGGACGTCCTTGCCCAGCTTCGGGCCGAGAAGTCGGCCGTTCGGCTGGAGGCGGAACACGCCGTACTGCTCGACGTCGTTGCTGAAGTCGATGTTCTTGACGTTGATCTCGTCGGCGAGAAGGTCGGCGAAGGGTTCGATGTCTCGCGCCCCGGCGCCGGCAACGACTGCCCCGGCCAGGGGTAGCCGGACCCGGAGGTTGCGGTCTTCTCGTAGTGAGAGGGCGGCCGAGGCCGCATCGCGCAGGCGGTCCATCGATCGGACCAGCGCCGGATCGGCTGGCAGGTCATCTCTTCCCGGCCAGTCCTCGAGATGGACTGAACCGGCACCGTCGTTCAGGCCGAGCCAGATCTCGTCGGCCACCAGAGGCAGGAGGGGAGCGATGACCTTGGTGAACGTCCGCAACACGGTGAACAGGGTGTCGAGCGCGTCCACATCGGTGGCCACGTCGGGATCGGTGTTCCAGAATCGCTCACGGGATCGACGGATGTACCAATTGGTGAGCGCATCCAGGTACCGCTGCACCGATGCGGTCGCCCCAGCCAGGTCGTAGGCATCGAGTTGGGCCGTTGTGTCGGTGACCAACTCGTTGGTCTTGGCCAGGATGTAGCGGTCCAGCAGGTTGGTCGAGTCGGTCCGTTCGACGGCTCGATGCTTCTCGGCATTGGCGTACAGAGTGAAGAAGGAATAGGCATTCCAGATCGGGTTCATGGTCTGACGGACCACATCGCGAATCCCGGAATCGTCGGCCTCGATGCGAGTGTCGAGGCCGCGGAGAATGGGCGAGCTGATCAGATACCAACGCATGGCGTCGGAACCGACCGACTCGAAGACCTCGACCGGGTCGGGGTAGTTCCGCAACTTCTTCGACAGCTTCTGGCCCTCGACATCGAGCAGGACGCCGTGGCAGATCACATTGGAGAAGGCGGGACGGTCGAACAGAGCCGTCGACAGGACGTGCATGGTGTAGAACCAGCCCCGCGTCTGTGCCATGTACTCCACGATGAAGTCCGCAGGGTTGTGGGATTCGAACCGCTCGACGTTCTCGAATGGATAGTGATGTTGCGCGAACGGCATCGAACCGGACTCGAACCAGCAATCGAGCACCTCGGGGACCCGACGCATCATGGACGCTCCGGTCGGGTCGTCGGGATTGGGGCGGACCAGGTCATCGATGTAGGGCCGATGGAGATTGTCGGGACGGACCCCGAAGTCGGCTTCCAACTCGTCGAGGCTCCCGTACACATCGATCCGTGGGTAGTTCGGATCGTCGCTCTTCCAGACCGGAATGGGTGCTCCCCAGAACCGATTTCGACTGATGCTCCAGTCTCGGGCGCCCTCCAGCCACTTTCCGAACTGGCCGTCGCGAATGTGCTCGGGAATCCAGTTGATCTCGGCATTCAGTTCGACCATGCGATCACGGAAGTCGGTGACCCGGACATACCACGAACCGATGGCTCGGTAGATCACCGGGGTGTCGGTGCGCCAGCAATGCGGATAGTTGTGGTCGTAGGTCTCGTGGCGGAGCACGACACCCCTGTCCTTCAGATGGGCGATGACGAGGGGATTGGCGTCGAACACGTTCAGTCCGACGAAGTCCGTGATCTCCTCGGTGAAGCGTCCCGAGTCGTCGACGGGGACCACCAGCGTGATGCCGTTGGCCTCGGACACGATCTGGTCGTCCTCACCGAAGCCGGGTGCGGTGTGGACCACGCCCGTGCCCTCGCCGGTCTCGACGAAGTCGGCCGACAGAATGCGGAACGAGTTGGCGTGATCGGCAAAGTAGGGGAACAACGGGTGATAGGTCAGGCCGGTCAGCTCGGTGCCCTTGCGACGACCGATGAGCTCGCCGTCGCCCAGTTCACGTGCGTACGACTCGATCGAGGCCTCGGCCAGCACGTACACGGTTTCGCCCATCTGCCACAGTGCGTAGTCGATGTCAGGCCCTACCGTCAGCGCGAGATTGGAAGGCAGTGTCCACGGTGTGGTCGTCCAGGCCAGCACGACGGTGTCGTAGCCGGGGACCAACGTCTCGGTCAGAGTGAAACCGACGGTCAGGGCCGGATCCTGGCGCGGCCGAGTTGCATCATCGAGTCGGATCTCGAAGTTGGCCAGCGGGGTCTCGGCGCCCCACGAATACGGCATGACGCGGTCGGCTTCGTAGACCAGACCTTTGTCGTAGAGCTGCTTGAAGGCCCACATCACCGACTCCATGTAGGGCAGATCCATGGTCTTGTAGTCGTTGTCGAAGTCGACCCACCGCGCTTGGCGGGTGACGTAGCTCTCCCACTCGTTCGTGTAGCGCATGACCGACGAGCGGCAGGCGTCGTTGAAGTTGGCGATGCCGTAGTCTGTGATCGCCTTGCGGCCCGAAACACCGAGTTCCTTCTCGGTCTCCATCTCGGCCGGAAGCCCGTGGG
>CALACD010000024.1 GCA_937890445.1 uncultured Acidimicrobiia bacterium
GCCTGATAGAGGGATACCTGCTCGGCCGTCAACGGCACGACCACGTCACGTTCGGTCTTCGGCGGAAGCTCGGGGGCGATCTCGGGATCGGCCTTGGTACGTCGAAGCAGGAAGGGGCGGATCACGGTGGCCAGACGATCCGCCACCTCGGCATTGTCGTCTCGTTCGATCGGGACCGCGACCTGGCGTCGGAAGGTCTCCATGGGCCCCAGCAGTCCGGGGACGGCCCAGTCCATGATCGACCACAATTCGGTCAGGCGATTCTCGACCGGCGTCCCGGTGAGGGCGATACGTGACGTGGCCGGAATCTGGCGCAGCGACTTCGCCGTCCGACTCCGGGGGTTCTTGGCGTGCTGGGCCTCGTCGATCACGAACAGATCCCACCCGACCGTGGCCAATTGCTCGGCCTCACTCCGCACCACGCCATAGGTGGTCACCACGAGATCGTCGGGACCGAGCGCATCGAGCGAGCGACTCTGACCGTGGAAACGGGTGACGGTGGCGCCGGGAAGGAACCGACGGGCCTCGCGCTCCCAGTTCGCCAACAACGAGGTCGGGCACACCACCAGGGTACGACCGGGGCGGGACTGGTGGAGCGCCAGCAACTGCAGGGTCTTGCCCAGCCCCATGTCATCGGCCAGGCAACCGCCGAGGCCGAGAGCTGCCAGGTCGACGAGCCAGGCCAGACCTCGACGTTGATAGGGCCGCAGGACGGCCTCCAGGCCAGCAGGCTCGGGTTCCTCTCGACCCTCGACCACTTCTCGCAAACGGCGCACCAGTCCGGCCACCGCACCCACGAGGCGTACCGGCACCGGGTCCTCAGATGACGTCAGGGTCGGCTCACCGAAGAGCGCGCTACCGTCGAGGCGACCGCTCAGAGCAGCACCCAACACGTCGGTGACCGGAATCTCGGGAACCGGTTCGGTCAACTGACGGCGAGCCTTGGCCGAGAGCCGAACCCACCGACCGCGCAGCGGCACGACCGATCGCTTGGCCTCGGCCAACACCGCCAGCTCTTCGACCGTGAGCGGAGTTCCGGCCACCAGGAACTCCCAGTCCACGGTCAACAAGCCCTTGATGTCGTTGACCGAGGGCAACGAGTCCCCGGGGGCCGAGGTACCGACGACGAGCCGCCGAGTGACCTCGGTGGTGACGAGTTCGGCGGGCCAACGCACATCGATGCCAGCATCCTGCAAGGACTCCATGGCATCGAGGAACCGCTCGAAGCCGTCGTCGTCGAGCACGACGTGACTCGGGTGTTCGACCTTCAGGGCCTGTTCGAAGACCGGGCAGATACCGGACGCTTCCTGGAGGCCGCTGAGCAGATCGATCTCGGCTCCCTCACCCAGCATTGCCATGACCGAAGCCGGGGCGTGCCACAGGCGGTCGGCTGCCACCAGCAGTGACGGATCACGGGCACTGCGCAGGTGGAGCCGCAAGCGCCACGAGCTCGCCTCCCCATCGGGGCCGGCAGACGGCGCGTCGAACCCGGCGCGCTCGACTGCGGACTCCTCGGGAGGAACGACCTCGAGAGACAGCAGGGCGGAACGACAGAGGGGCCCGGCAACATCGGCCACCCAGGGTCTCAGGTGCGGCACCTTCGTCGGTTGCAGATCGGCGAACAACGGCGACGACGACAGCAGCGCCGAGGCCGGGGCTCGGATCAGACGATCGGCTACGGCATCGAAACAGTCCCGCACGGCATGGGTCGGGTCGGCGATCCGTACCTCGTCGTCGACAGCGTCGCCAACGGGACGGCAATGACCGTAGGCCGGCATGGCTGCCACCAGCGCATCGACATGGGCCAGATCGTGCCCTTCGAGCGGATCGACCCGCCACGTGTCCCATCCGGCCGGGCTGACCCAGGGCAACAGGCGGCCGCGCCCGATCAGGTCGAGACCAGCACGGACCACGAGGGCCCATGCCCGCACCGAGGGACGCATCTCGGTCGACGTCGGCAGCGTTGCGAACAGGTCGATGGCATCGCGAATGGGCAGGCGGGCCGCGGTGACCGTGTGGACCCCGGTGCCGGCATCGGCCGGGTTGCGAAGGACCAGATCGACGTCGGCCTGCTTCAAGCCGGCAGTGAGGACTCCTCCGGGACGATCGGGACTCCACAATGCGAACCACGAGGCCCGGGGTGGATCGGCGACGATGAACGTCGCTTCCCATTGCGCATCGATGTCGGCCGGCCCGAGGTCCACTCCGACACTGTAATTGCTCCCATCGCGGTAACGAACACGTGTTCGTCACGCCTCGGCGCCCTCAGCGAACGTTCAGACCCACGTTGCCCACTGATCCAGGGGCATACGTCGGCTCTCCAGCGAGTTCACCGGGTGGTCGGGGTCGGCGGTGCCGAACGCCAGACCACAGAAGAGCATCTCGTTCTCGGGAGCACCCACGAACTCCTGGATGACGCCGGCCCATGGCGCCCACGCCTCCTGGGGGCAGGTGTCGATTCCCGCTTCTTGAGCCAACAGCATCAGCGTCTGGAGGAACATGCCGAGATCGGACCATTGGGGCGGGCCCATGCCCCGATCGATGAAGCAGAAGACTGCGGCGGGGGCACCGAAGAAATCGTGGTTCCGGGCCAGGTGGGCATAGCGGGCCGGCTTGTCGTCGCGGGCGATGCCCATGGTCTCGTACATCATCTCGCCCAGTTCGAACCGGTTGGTCCGATACGGCTCCCACAGGTTGGCGGGATAGATGTCGTACTCCGGTTCCCCCGGTTCGAGGTCTGCGATGTGGGCCCGGAACCGAGCCATGGTCTCGCCATTGACCACGTAGATTCGCCACGGCTGCACGTTGCCGCCCGACGGTGCACGCGACGCCGCCTCGAGCAGCGTCCGCAGCACGTCATCGCTGACGGGGTCGGGAAGAAAGTTACGAATGGTCTTGCGGCGATTCACGGCTTCGATGACGTCCATCCGCTGTTCCTAGCCGTTGCCACCACCAACTAACAACGTCGAATACGTCGTCATGTGGCGTACGGGGGCATCCTGCGTCTAAACCGTCAGGCATGACTGATCCCAACACCTTTCTCGAAGGTGTCCGTGTCCTCGACTTCACCCAATACCTGGCTGGACCATCATCGACTCGACTGATGGCCGAAATGGGCGCTGACATCATCAAGGTCGAACAACCCCCCTACGGCGATCCGATGCGAGGCCAGGCCCCTCGCCGGAACCGGCGGGCCGGCACGTTCATGCAGCAGAACCGGGGGAAGAAGGACCTGTGCATCGATCTGTCCCAGCCCAGGGCGCTGGAGCTGATCAAGGAGCTCATTCCCCACATGGACGTGGTGGTGGAGAATTTCACCCCCGGGGTGATGGCCCGGCGCGGCCTCGACTACGAGAGCTTGAAGGCCATCAACCCTGGAATCATCATGGCCTCGGTCTCGGGCTACGGGCAGACCGGCTCCTACAGCAGCCAGTCGAGCTTCGACTTCATCGCGCAGGCCTATGCCGGGATC